>JBEDFA010000083.1:0-2679 GCA_041175365.1 Actinomycetota bacterium
ATGGGCTGTCCGTTGATCTCGGTGTCCTGTGTTGCAGTGCGGCGGAAGTGAATCACTGGTGTCGCATAGCGAACAATTTCTTCCACAGCGGTCTTTGTGTGTGTCTCGAAGTCGTTGAACCACAGTTCGCGTTGATCGCGGTGAATAGTGAGCTCGCGCATGCCGTGACCGATTGCGGTACGAGTTGTCTCGTTGCCAGCAACAACCAACAAGATGAAGAACGAACCGAACTCTTGTGCCGTGAGGCGCTCGCCGTCAACAACAGCGTTCATCATGATGGAAGCGATGTCATCGCCGGGGTTCTTCAACCGCTCTTCACCGAGTGCGAGTGCATAGGAGAAAATTTCTCCACCGACACGCACGAGGTCGTCGAAGGTTCCGACGTACTCAGGGTCGCCCACACCAAGGATGGTGTTTGTCCAGTTGAAGATCATCTCTTCGTCAGACTCGGGGATGCCCATCATGTCGCAGATGATCTGCAGAGGCATAAGTGCTGCCACTTCGCGAACAAAATCGCACTCGCGATTAGGGAAGCGCTCAAACATGCGGTCGATCACTGATGCGGAACGGATGCGCACAGATTCTTCCAGCGCAGTGATTTCTTTCGGCGTGAAACCCTTGGAGACGATCGAACGCAAACGGAAATGCTTTGGGTCATCCATGTTGATCATTGAGCCAAAGAACTCGTTGATCTCGACAGGCAAGTCGCCAATGTTGGAACCTGCGCCGCTCTTGAACAAGTTTGCGTTACGGCTCACATGCCAGATGTCGTCATGGCGAACGAGTGCGCGATAGCCAGGGCCGGGAGGAATCGGGGAGTTCTCCACCATTCGCTCTTCGAAGAAGTGGAATGGTGACTCTTCACGCAGAGTCTTGAACGCGCCAAAGCGCCAATCACGGGGCTTCGTCCAGAACTCTGGATCGGAGAGGTCGATGTCGGCAAGCGGAACAACGGGAAGATTCATGAAGGCAGATTAGGGGACGGTACGGTCATTCCTATGGCTGAGTTCACCTTCTTTGTCGATGCTGATTTGTACATGATGAACGGCGGTGAATTGGCTGCCACGGAAGAGGACCTGCATGAGATGGGGGTCTGGGGCGTTGATATTCCAAAGGAATACGGCATGGACCTGGGGGACCGAGTGCCAGTGCGGGTCAACGGCACCTCGGCGGGAATTCGCTTCTATTCCAAACTGCTGGGCATGAAGGACCCCTTGCAGCTGGAGGAAATGGACCGTGTTTTGGCAGCTGCCGAGGCAAAAGAAGCCTCCTCGGAGGAGTGATTGCCCCTGATTCTTGGTTAATGTCGGTGAGTCGGTTCGACCAGCGGACCACCAAACAGGGAGTCATTAATGCCCGAAGCAGTAATCGTTGCAACATCTCGTAGCCCAATTGGCCGTGCCAACAAGGGCTCGCTCAAGGACCTTCGTCCTGACGACATGGCAGCACAGATCGTCAAGGCTCTCATGGCCAAAGTTCCTCAGGTGAAGGCCGACGATGTCGAAGACCTCATCATGGGTATCGGTCAGCCTGCCGGTGAAGGTGGATTCAATATCGGTCGTATGGTCGCCATCTTGGCTGGCCTCGACAATGTTCCTGGCGTCACCGTCAACCGTTACTGCTCGTCTTCATTGCAGACAATCCGTATGGCCGCACACGCCATTCGCGCCGGAGAAGGCGATTGCTTTATCGCGGCCGGTGTTGAGGCAGTGAGCCGTTACGCATCAGGTGCATCCGACTCCGCTCCAAACGCAATCTTCAAAGAAGCCGGTGCACGTACACGTGCTCGTGCAGAAGGCGGCGCAGAAATCTGGTCGCCTCCAGCAGGTCTTCCTGACGCATACATCGCAATGGGTCAGACAGCAGAGAACGTGGTGCAGCTTGAAGGTGTTTCACGTGAAGACATGGACCACTTCGGTGTCCGTTCGCACAACCTCGCAGTTGCTCACCAGGAGAATGGTTTCTTCGAGCGCGAAATCACACCACTCGTTCTTCCTGACGGCACTGTCGTTTCCAAGGACGATGGCCCACGTGCCGGCACCACATACGAAGCAACATCACAGTTGAAGCCTGTGTTCCGCCCTGACGGTTCCGTCACCGCTGGTAACGCATGCCCACTCAACGACGGTGCAGCAGCAGTCATGGTGATGTCTGACACAAAGGCAAAGCAGTTGGGTCTCACCCCGCTCGCACGCATTGTGTCCTCGGGTGTTTCTGGCCTCAACCCAGAAATCATGGGTCTTGGTCCAATCGAAGCTTGTCGCCAGGCTCTCAAGCGTGCCGGCATGACCATCGACCAGATCGACCTTGTTGAAATCAACGAAGCATTTGCTGCACAGGTTCTTCCTTCGGCAAAGCACCTCGGCATTCCAATGGACAAGCTCAACATCCACGGTGGTGGCATTGCGCTTGGTCACCCATTCGGTATGACCGGTGCTCGCATCATGACAACCCTCATCAACGGTCTTCAGTGGGAAGACAAGACCTACGGCATGGAGTCCATGTGCGTCGGTGGTGGCCAGGGCATGGCAATGATCGTGGAGCGCCTTAGCTAATCACGCTTCAACAATTGAAGTGCAACGACTAGTTCGTTGCGGATCGCGAATCGGCGGTGGGTCTCAACATGAGGGCCACCGCCGTTCCGCATATCACCATCAAAACAGCAGCGAACGTAAACGT
>JBEDFA010000084.1:0-4697 GCA_041175365.1 Actinomycetota bacterium
ACAGGTGACTACAAGGTCGTGGCAAAGCGTTCAACTGGTCGAGTGTTTGCAAGTTCTGCTTTAAAGCTGAATACAAATAGTCCCTCCGCCATTACTGCAGGTGCAATCAAGCTCAACGTAAAGATTGTGAAGGAACTTCCAGCAACAGGAACTCAGATGTTCCAGAAGTGGATGATTGGTGCCTTTGCAATGTTGGCGGGCGGCTCAACCGTCAGTGTTTTTGCTCGTCGACGCCGTCGCACCATTTAACTAAAGAGCTGGCTATGAGTTTTCGGATGCATCTTGCATCCAGAAACTCACTAGGCCTGCGGGCGATTCGTCAATCGTGACTGAGATATCGATCTGGCCTGCGCGAGGTGCTGCGATGGTTTGTAGTGGCAATGCGAAGTGAAAGTTCAAGCCTTCACCGGGATTGAGTTCCGCATCGCCTTCAAACTGAAATTCAATGCGCGCAATCTCTTCGATGGTGTCGGGGTAACGCATCACGAGGCGACCTGTGTGAACTTCGCCCACTCGATGCGGGTGCACATAGACGGACATGGCAACAGTGGCGTCAATGGCCGTAGGGAAGCCGTGTGTGCTGCCAATACGGGTGATACCGCCGCTCAGGATGTTCAGCATGCCCTCGCGAATATTTGCGTAGTCGCAGAGGAGGAGCGTGGTGAGATCAATGCCAGAGTCGGCGAGGGGGTCGAGGTTCATTACCTCACGGTAGTTACTCCGAGGCAGGAACGATGACTACTGGGACTTTTGAATGACGTGACACGTAATCGGCGACTGAGCCGAGCAATAGTCCCATGACTCCGCCGTGACCGCGCGAACCAACAACGAGCAAATCGCACTTGGTATCAAGCAAGGCATTGCGTGGGTCGTTGTTCTCAAAATGCATCGCAAGTGAAACACCACGATTGGCCGCAGCCTGAGCGACTCGTTTGTTTTCTTCATCAAGAATGGTGCGAGCACCCGTGTCGTCGAATGTGTACGACATTGCCATTTCCGCCGGTACAACCACAGGGCTCCACGCAGAGAGAAGTACCACTGTGTCTCCCGAGTGGGCAAAGGAAATTGCCCAATCGATTGCTTTCGCAGAATTCGGTGATCCATCCACACCTACAACGATCCGACGCTTACCAGCTGCACTTGTTGTCATGAGGTGACCGTACCGCTGGAACAGACGGTTGAGAAGAGGGAATGAGCAGGTTGGTAGTCACATACCTGATGTCAGGTATGCCTCACAATCATTAATGAAATCAGTGCGAATGATCGTGGTCGTGTGTGTGGTGTACGTAGGTTCTGTCGGAAGTCGCAAAGCGAATTGCGTACAACACGATGAAAACAATGGTTGCACCCAGTGTGATGGCGGGTCCTGGCGAGAGATCAAAGTGATACGCCACGATGAAACCTGCAAGAACCTCGGTGAGTCCGATTGCAATCGCTCCTCGGGTGATTGATGTGACGTTATTCAGGAACAAACGCGCCGTTGCTGTGGGCGTGATGAGAAGTGACACCGTGAGTGCAATGCCCACTGTGTTGAGGCACACCACAACGCACACCGCAAGAAGAACCAACATTGCGGCATCAAGTCGCTGCACTCGGATTCCGATTTGGGTGGCGTGGTCGCGGTCGAATGTTGCGAACTTCAGGTCATCAAAGCGGAACCACACGAAACCAACAGCGAGAACCGTAAGTACGAGAGTGATCCATAGGTCTGATGAATTCACCGTCAGCAACTGGCCAAAGAGGAAATGGCTAATGGACACTGTTGTGTCCATTTTGCTGAGAAGTAATGCGCCCAGTGCAAACATGCCACTTCCGACAACCGCAATGACCGAGTCTGTTGCAATGCGGCGGTTCTGCGACAAGAAGTGAATGATGAGCGCCATCAAAATGCCAGCAACTAATGCGCCGGGCAGCACTGCGTTGGTGCCGAACCAAGCAAAGCCCAGTGCGACTCCACCAAGGACGCTGTGTGACATTGCATCGCCGAGGTACGCAAGCTTGCGTAGAGAGATCCAGGTACCCACAACGGGGGCAAGGATGCCCACCATGATGCAGATCAGCCCGGCACGTTGTGTGAAATCAGATTGGAACGGGTCGAGAAGCCAACTCATTGTGCTAGCCCCCATTGTCCGTGACTAAAGAGAGCTTCAAGTTTCG
Organism: Actinomycetota bacterium; assembly: GCA_041175365.1. Taxonomy (GTDB): domain Bacteria; phylum Actinomycetota; class Acidimicrobiia; order Acidimicrobiales; family Ilumatobacteraceae; genus UBA2093. The sequence continues at coordinate 2,158 of JBEDFA010000084.1, forward strand.
TGCCAGTGAGTTCTGCATCAGGTGAACCGTCGCCCATAATGCGTCCGTTAATGGCAAGACAGCGGGAGAAGCGCGCGCGGACAAGTCCAAGGTCATGTGTGGAGACGAGGATGGATGTTCCGTTGGCACACAATTCGGTGAACAACGCGACGAGTTCCTCGGTGTGGCGGGTGTCCACGCCGGACAAGGCTTCATCAAGCAACAAAACGTCAGCTTCCTGGGCGAGTGCACGCGCCAACAACACGCGTTGCACCTGGCCACCAGAGAGCGTGGCTAGTGAACGAGTTTCCATACCTGCAAGGTCCACTTGGGAAAGACATGAAGTAACACGTTCCTTATCGGCAGTCGTGGCGCGCATGCGCCGACCATGAAAACGACGGCGACCTGCGAGAACAACTTCGCCGACGGTGATGGGGAAGCGAAGATCAAGGTCTGATTGTTGCGGGATATAAGCAATGGCCTTGCGTTCAAGGTGGTGGCAATGCTCGCCGTGTACGACAACGTCACCTTCGTGATCAACAAAACCAGCAAGAGCTTTGAACATGGTGGACTTACCTGCACCGTTCGGACCGACAACTGCGACTAACTCACCAGCACCAACGGCAAACGACGAAGAGGACAACGCTTTCGTGTCGCCGTAGGACACCGCAAGGTCAACGGCTTGCAGGACGATGCCAGTGTTTGTCACTTGCAGCCCAATCCGGCGGCGACCTTGGTGATGTTCTCCTTCATGATGCTGATGTAAGTCGCGCCGGCAACTAAATCGTCCTGAGAGATTGTCTCCACTGCATTGATTGAGTCGGTATTTGCTCCAATTGCCTTGGCAACAGTGTCTGCGAATTCCTTTGGAAGGATCTCCTCAAAAAAAACCGTGGCGACGTTGTTCTCTCTTGCAATCTTTGCGATGGCTTCTAGTTCTTTCGCGGACGGCTCTGTGGATGGGTCGATCCCTGAAATTGCGATCGTTGTCAATCCCGCGCGTTGAGCGAAATATCCAAATGCATCGTGCGCAGTGACGAGTTCTCTACGTTCACACGAGGCGAAACGTGTATCCATCAATGTTCCAACCGAATCGAGTTCGTCTGAGTAGTCCGATAAGCGTTGCGCGAGCGCGGAAGCATTGGGAAGCAACGATGTAATGGAGTCGGACACTGCCATGGCGATTTTTGTCATGTTTGCGGGGTCGAGCCACACATGTGGATCATTTCCGAATCGATTTGTATCGTCAAAGGGGCTGACGCGGACGACATCAGCTGATTTCAAAACATCGATTGCCTTCACCGATGTTGGAAGAGACTTGATGGCCTTCTCAACGCTTGGTTGGAATCCATCACCCAAATAGAAGACGACATCAGCCTTGGAGAGTTCTACAAGTTGCTGTGCGGAGAGGTCTGTCTCATGCGGCTCTTTGCCTGCGGGATTGAGTTGCAGCAATTGCACATCGTCACCTGCAACGCGCTGGACGATTTCTGCGATGGGGTAGAACGATGCAGCAATGACTGGCCGATTGTCGGGAGCCTTCTTTGATCCGAACAGATTGCCGGGACCTGAACATGCGGTCACCACAAGTGAAAGCGCCATCAGGGAGGAGAGTCGGGTGAACCGCATTCCCTCAGAATACCCATAATGAGAACCATTCCCAATATGGAAATGGCAGAAAATGACCCTGAAAGATGGTGGGCGGTGTCTGGGATGACGAGGAGCTGTGGTTATTCGGCAACGCGGGGCAATGGAGCTGACCATTGCTTCCACCGGCTGATGACGCGAAGAAGAAAAGCGCAGGCAATTGCAACTGCGGCAGTCGCAACGTTGTTGAAGTCCGCTTTATCTCCAGCGACAACGACAACGGCAGCAAGCAACGCTGCTGTTGCGTAGATCTCTCGGTGAAGCACTGCGGGAATCTCACGAACAAGAACGTCGCGAATGATTCCACCACCGATTGCCGTCAACATCCCGATACCGATCGCGCCCGCAGGAGGAACAGAGAAGTCGAGAGCCTTGCGAGCACCAGCTACTGCGAACAAACCAAGACCCGCAGCATCCACTAATAAGAAGATGCGTGAGAGGCGTGCAACGGTGGGGTGAACAAAGAACACAACAAGGCCAACGACGAGGGGCACAACCAGGTAACGCCAGTCGTCAAGTGCGGCGGCGGGGGTCGAACCGATGAGGGCGTCGCGCATGAACCCTCCTCCGAGGGCGGTAGCGACCGAAAGGAACAGCACGCCGAACAGGTCCAGGCTTTTGTCGACTCCAGCGAGCGCCCCAGAGACCCCGAAGACGGCAATTCCGACGAGGTCGAGGACGAGAAGAAGGGTGGTTGCCGACATGTCTCCAAAGTAGGCGATGGGGGTCACCTAGGGTGACCAAATGACCTCTCGCAATGTTCTCTTTTGGGACCTCGATGGCACCATCGCAGACTCCGGTGCGGGCATCACTGCATCAATGAATGAAATCTTCGCCAACGTTGGTGCAGATGCGTTGAGTGAGGTCGAAATTCGTCGAGTGATTGGTCCACCATTACAAACGACGATGCCTGA
>JBEDFA010000085.1:0-9653 GCA_041175365.1 Actinomycetota bacterium
GGGCTCACACCCAACGAGATTGCGTTTGTCTCACCTGATGCAACAGGGATGTTCAATGAATGTGCAAGCCACAACGAGCCACATGCATAGATGATTCCGGATGCAAGGAACATCGCCGACAATGATGAGACATAGTTGCGATCTTCACGACGATCGGCAAACCAACCGACAACACCGGCTGCCAACACGAAACCGATGAAGTATCCGAATGTGGATCCAGTTGCCTTTTCCCATCCACCTGTCGCTGCTGAGTAGAACGGAAGACCAATAGCTCCGAGTGCCCAATACGCCACCTGGCTGGCCATTGCGCGACGAGCACCCAAGATGCCACCCACCGACAACACCGCGAAGGTCTGTCCAGTGAGAGGGACTGGTGTGAAACCAAGGTGAACAGTGACCTGTGCACACAATGCTGTGAAGAGCGCGGCAGAGAGAACAAGAACTGCATCGCGAACCCGGGCGCGATTCATCACGCGTGGGAAGGGGATGAGGTCAGACAGGACGATGGGGGCTGTGGTTGTCATGGTTGCGAGGCTACTACCCGACCTCGTTTGAACCCCGAATCAGAGGTTTACGGCACCACAATCGTGCTTGAAGTAGTGCTTGTGGTCTTCGGAACAGTCGTCTTTGGCACCGTTGACTTGGGAACGGTTGTGGACGTCGTGCTCGAGGTGGTGGTCGTGTAGTTCGGGTCCTTCTTGTCCGAAGGTGGAATCTGGGAACCATATTCCTCTGGCTCTTTCACGCCATCAAACACATACACGCGGTCGTTGTACTCCACAAGCGTGTGGAAATACTCCGAGATGAAAATAGGAATTCGGATGCAGCCGTGTGAGGCAGGTTCCTTCGGAACAGTCATCGCACCATGAACGGCGATGCCGAAGTTGAAATACACCGGATTCCACATCGTGCCCAGCTTGCTTTGGCGAAGTCCGATCTTGCGGTTGTAGAAGCGATAGATACCGCCCGGTGTTACGGCGTCGCCGCACCAACCTTCTTTGATCACATCTGCACCCTTGTTGCCTTCTTCGCCTGGGTCGATGATCACTTCTTCACACCACTTCTGACCTGTGCCTGAAGAGATGTGAGTCACGAGATTGACTTCTGTTCCTGTGAATACGACGAGAACTTGTTCCGGGAGGTACACCTCGACGTGATGAGGAGTTCCTGGCTGGCGACGCGGCGTGATGACCACATCTCCACGCATGGCGTCCCACAACACAGGGGTCACGAAATCGACGAGTGCATTTCGTGGCACCTGCAACACAAGCGACTGAAAAGCCCACACAGCCATCATCGTGTCGCCGCCGTAAATGCCATCAACGGCACCCGGATCAAATTTGAGATCTTTCAAACGTTGCTGCACACGACGAACGTCATTGCCCTTCATGTCATCGCGAATGACACGGTTCTGCTTGTAGCAAGTAATGGGAGCACCCTCAGGACATTCTCCCGGCACAAGTGATGTTGTGGTTGTGGTTGCCGGCGCGGCCGAGTTTGAACGGGCAACTACAACCCCACCAATCACCGTGGCAAAGAGAGCTGCGGCAATCATGGCGGGTCGCCAATGCACCCACCAGGGCACATGGGGTGGGATGTATTCAGCGGGATATTCCCCCGCGTAATCATCGGAGAAATATGGCTCGCCCATCTCGGGGTCAAATGGCTCGCTCACAAGCCCTGAACGCTACCAACGCCCCCACCAAGAGGGGCTTCGGGCCTATACGACTGGAGTGATTCCCCTAATTTCGCGACGCAAACTGCGAGCTTCACGCAAGATTTTGAAGATCACACTGGGGGAACTCAGAGTGGAGACCCCGCGAGTACGAGGGAAATAATCCACACCAAACTGAATCACCGTGTAGCCATATTTCTGCGCCTTCACGGCCAACTCGGCATCGATGAAGGAGCCTTCGCTCTTCAGTTCAACATGGTCAAAGATTCGAGTGCGACACAGCTTGAACGCGAAGTTGATGTCACGCATACGAACACCAAACAACACACGCACCATGAGGTTGTAAAAGAACGAGTACACAGTGCGGACATAACCCTCGCCCGTGCGGTCGAAGCGATAAGCGCTGACAACGTCCGCGTTGTAATAACGAAGAAGACGAATTGCCTTATGCACGTCGTGCATGTCGAATGGCAAGTCAGCATCGGTGTAGAGAACAAGGTCGCCGGTCGCTGCGGCAAAACCCGACTTCATCGAGCCACCGAGTTTGCGATTTTCTGGGTGTCGCACCACTTTCACGCGGTGATCTTGACTCGCCAAACGTGCCGCAATCTCTGGCGTTGCATCAGTCGAAGCATCGTCAATCACAATGAGTTCGTAATCGCCAATGTCATTGGTTGACATGAGGTCTTCACACTCTTCGCGAGCGGCATCAAGCGCACGCTCGATGTAGTCCTGTTCGTTCCACATCGGAAAGAACACGGACAACTTTGAGAAGGTGGACGTTTCCATCAGGGCACAGGCTAATGGCGAGGACACCTCTCCCCCGTGCCGTCGTCATGCATTGCGATGGATGTACCGTGACCATGATGACTTTCGCCGCACCCACCATGTCCGAGGTCCCGCCCAGCGACGGCTGGCGCACCGTTGCCTTCATTACGTGGATTGGCGTTCTTGCATCCGTTCTTGCAGTCACCATTTCCAGCCGCACGATTGGTCGCCCTATTTGGTGGTTGGGACCCAGCAGTAATCCTGCCCCCGTCATTTATTTGCTCATCCCTATCCTGATTATTGGGACTCCCCTTTTCGTCACGATGCGCCGGCCTCAGCGCGTCGTTCGGGTGAGCCTGATTGGTTCCGTCGCATTACTCATTTCAGCTGTGCCCGATTTGGGCTCTAATTCGGCGATTGCGATTGCGATTATCACCATTGGAATTGCCGCCCTCGCCTCGTCTATTGCCCTTCTTCTGGTTCTGCACAAGTACCGTTAGAGGAATGTCCAAGGTCCTCACCAATCTTCCTGTCGGCGAACGAGTCGGAATTGCATTTTCCGGCGGTCTTGATACCTCCGCTGCAGTTGCATGGATGCGAGAAAAGGGCGCCATTCCTTGCGCCTACACCGCCGACCTTGGTCAACCCGACGAAACAGATCTCAGTGGCATTCCTGGCAAGGCGAGGGAATACGGCGCAGAGATTGCCCGACTGATTGATTGTCGCGAAGAACTCGTCCACGAAGGCCTCATTGCATTGCAGTGCGGTGCATTCCACATCACCACCGCAGGCAAGACCTACTTCAACACCACCCCACTCGGTCGTGCTGTCACTGGCACATTGCTGGTGCGTGCGATGCAAGAAGACGGTGTCGACATCTGGGGTGATGGCAGCACCTACAAAGGCAACGACATCGAGCGCTTCTATCGCTATGGCCTCATGGTGAATCCAGCACTTCGCATCTATAAGCCATGGCTTGACCCCACCTTCGTTGACGAAATGGGTGGACGCACCGAGATGAGCGAGTTCCTCACCTCTCGCAACCTTCCCTACAAGGCATCTGCTGAAAAGGCTTATTCCACCGACGCAAACATTTGGGGTGCAACGCACGAAGCAAAGTTGCTGGAAGAACTCAACACCGGAATGGAAATCGTGGAGCCCATCATGGGTATCGCGCACTGGAAGGAAGACGTCGCCGTCGCTCCTGAGGTGGTGTCCATTCGGTTCGTTGAAGGTTTCCCCGTTGCGATCAATGGTCGTGAGTTTGCGTCGCGCGTTGATCTTGTTCTTGAAGCAAATGAAATCGGTGGTCGCCATGGTCTCGGAATGAGCGACCAAATCGAAAACCGCATTATCGAAGCCAAGAGCCGTGGCATTTACGAGTCACCAGGACTCGCATTGCTGCACATCGCATACGAACGCTTGGTCACAGGCATTCACAACGAAGCCACCATCGAGAACTACCGCAACATGGGTCGTCGACTTGGTCGCTTGTTGTATGAAGGTCGATGGTTTGATCCACAGTCGTTGATGCTGCGCGAACCGTTGATGCGCTGGGTGGGCACTGCAATCACAGGTGAAGTCACGTTGCGTTTGCGTCGTGGCGATGACTACAGCATCCTCGATACCACCAGCCCGAACCTCACGTATGCGCCAGACCGCCTCAGCATGGAGCGCGTGGAAGACGCAGCTTTTGGTCCGCTTGACCGCATTGGACAATTGACCATGCGCAACTTGGACATCGACGACAGTCGTTCGAAGTTGCAGGTTTATCGCGGCGCAGGCACATTGCCCAGCGGTGGCCTCTTGGCCATCGAAGACAATTCCTGACACAAGCCAGCGAGCAACGCAGCGCGTTCAGGCATCGTGGACACTATGACGTGTTCATCGGCGCCGTGAGCACCGCCACCAACAGCGCCGAGACCATCAAGAGTCTGTACGCCAACAGCTGCGGTGAAGTTTCCGTCTGACCCGCCGCCGACAACGATGCCTTCAAGAGCTCCGAGACCAATCTGGGTTGCAACAGATTGCGCCAATGTCATCAATTCAGTAGCTGCGGATTCATGCATAGGCGGACGGCCAATGCCGCCCGACAACGACAACTTCACTTCAGGGTTAGCAACGACAAGCTTCGCGAACTCAGCTTCAACGCGTGGCTTCTCTTCAGGCACTGCGACGCGAATATCAACCGTGCACGTGGTGTTGGCGGGCACCACGTTGTCAGCAGTGCCAGCAGAGGCAAGCGTTGGCGTCACTGTTGTACCCATCGCTGGATCTGCAATCGCAATGATCTGTGGAATGAGAGTGGCGAGTTCCACCAGCGAATTGATTCCCTTTTCAGGTTCAAGACCCGCATGAGATGCACGACCTTCAAGGTGCACAGTGATTGTTCCGGTGCCCTTACGACCGATCTTTAATGCGCCCCCGTCGGCGCTTGGTTCAAGAACCAATACAGACCCACAAGCAATGGCTCGTTCTTCAATCAACGCACGTGATTCTTTCGAGCCAATCTCCTCGTCCGATGAGAGAAGAATTTCGATGTGTGAAGAGTCCTCGAGCGATGCAACAGCATGCAGTGCCTGCACAATGCCCGCCTTCATGTCAAAGACTCCAGGACCTCGCGCAATGCCGCCATCCGTTGTGAACGGAATCGTTGCGAGCGTGCCGACAGGATGCACCGTGTCGTGATGTCCAAGGATCAGGACCTTCGGATCATTGCCGCCCTTCCAATGAATATGTGGGCCAACGGGCGAATCAATGAGGGTTGGGGCAGAGCCCAGCAGTCGCACCATCATCTCTGACAGCACCTGAGCATGCGCCGAGACGCGTTCAACGTCACGAGAGGGAGATTCCATCGAGACCAGTGTTCCAAGGTCAGAGAGCATCTCATCGAGAGAGAACTGGCTGGGGGAATTCATGGCTGTAATCGTGCCACGAATCAACGCTGGAAGACGGTTTGTATTCGTGTTTCATGCGAAGACAGCACCTCTTCACGTGGCGCTACACCGAGACCGATACCCGTCGGCACCTCTATCTCGCCGTTTAGCAACTCAAAAGGCGTCGTGAGGTCAGATGCAAAGTAACGACTTGATGCCGACAGGTCCGGAGTGAGAGTAAAGCCAGGAAGCGAGGCAAGCGCAAGACACGATGCGCGGCCAATGCCGGATTCCAACATTCCACCCACCCACGCATCCATCTCATGAGAGCGAAGAATGTGATGCATCTGCACTGCCGCGCCAATACCACCGACGCGTGAAGGCTTGATGTTCACCACCGAACACGCCTTCATCTCAATGGCTGTCATTAATTCATCAACAGAACAAATCGATTCATCGAGACAGACAGCAGTTGCACTTCTCTTCGCCAACAGCACATGTGATGGCAGATCGGCTGCAGCAAATGGTTGCTCAATGAACTGCAGATTGAACTCATCAAGAGCGCACAAATGATCTACTTCTTGTCGCGAGTAGGCAGCATTGGCATCAGCTTGCAGCACGAGTTCATCACCACATGTTTCGCGAATTGCGCGCAATACGTCCATGTCACGACCCGGTGCAATCTTGACTTTTACACGCTTGTAACCCTGCGCAATACGTCGCTGCACTTCTGCAACTGTCTCTGGTGTCGAATCCGCAAGGCCGACAACTACACCAGGTGTGATGTGCGTGCGAGTTCCGCCTAACACGTCACGCAAAGATGAGTTGTCCGATTGCGCATGAAGATCCCACACCGCAGATTCCAACGCATGCTTTGCAAAATTGTGGCCATCAACGCCCCACCACGTCTGTGGCAACATCTCAAAAACATCAATGTCTCGACCCGACAACAACGGTGCCAATACATCAATCATTAACGCAACGGACTCTGCAGCAGACTCACCCACATACGCAACACCGGCAGGTGCGACATTCTCTCCCCACCCCACCAGACCATGGGAATCAGTTAACTCAACGAGAGTTGCATGACGAGACTGATGAACGCCATCAGAGGTCCGTAACGGCTCCACCAAATGCAGCGGTGTGTGGAACACCCGAATTCGGTCGATGCGCATGCCTCCATCATGACATCAGTACTTGTGGCGGACGAGAAACTGACCTACAGCAACTATCGTCAAGGTATGTCGATACAAGTTTTGCTGTGTGATGACCACGACATGGTGCGCGACGCTCTGGGTCGTGTTCTTCAAGAAGAGGACGACATAGAGATTGTTGCCACTGCACGAAGTGTGGACGCCTGCCTAAAACACCTCGCCCAAAACGAAGGAAAGATCGATGTTGCCGTGCTGGATGTGCGGCTCACCGATGGAGTTGGCCACGACATCACACGATGGATCAAAGCAAACCAACCTGCCGTACGAGTTGTATTGCTGACATCTTTTCTTGAAGATGAATTACTTGTCGAGGGCTATTCATCCGGTGCCGATGCACTCATTTTAAAGGGTGCACCCACCCGCAATCTCACAGAGGCAATCCGCGACGTACATGCTGGGCTTCGCCTCATCGACGCAACAGCCGCACGTGCGGCGGCACAACGAATGCAGCAAACAAGCCCCACGCGCATCAGCATTCTTGAAGGTTCGGACAAGGAAATTGCCGAACTGGTATCCAAGGGAATGACCGACAAAGAAATTGCAGCCGCAATGAACTTCAGTGTGCAGACGATCAAGAATCATGTGTCTCGCATCTTGACTGCAGTGGGTGCAGCGAACCGTACTCAACTTGCGGTGATGGTTGCGACCAGCAATCTTCCGTCGGATGCAACTGGTCAATAGCCACATGACGTGCCCCACCCCCATCCCTGACGGTCTCTGCAATAGTCAGCGCATTGAATCCGTTCTCGGATCAATGCGCGATTACATCGGGCTTCATCAACCAATTCGCAATGAAACGGGCGAAATCATTGACGCTTCTCTTCTTTGGTGGAATGACGCGTACGAAGCCATTCGTGTCAATCCCCCGGTGCTCGGCCAGACAGTGATGTCCACCTATTACGACCCTGCTGGCGTTATCGACATCATGAACCAGGTGATGGAACAAGGTACCGTCAAGCAGATTTTTGACATCGGTGAAAACTCTGTCGATCGCTATCGCGCACCGGAAGTTCTCGTCCGTATTGAAGTGACATGGATGCGTGTAGGAGAGGCCATTGTTGAAATTGGTTCCGACCTCAGTGAGATGACGGCATTAGAACTTGAACTTATTGCACAACGCAAAGCATTTACTGATGCAACACGCCAGTCCACACTTGAACTTGAACGTTCACGCATTGCGCGCGACATGCATGATTCCATCATTCAGAATCTCTTCGCCATCAGTCTGAACTTGAAAGCTCGTGACGACAGAGAATGGGCTGTTGAATCTCTTCATCAAGTGATTTCGGAGATTCGTAGCACCATCTTTGAGATCACCCCATCAGAACGAGCTCCGCTAAAAGACAGCATCGAGAAGATCGTTGACATGTTTGCTTCCGCATGGTCGACTCCGCCGACATTGAAGCTTCACCTTGAACGCGAATTGCCCGATGATCTCGTTGAAGACATTGAGAATGTCATCCGTGAAGGACTCTCTAATGCAGCACGCCATGCGAAGGCATCACACGTCGAAGTTTCAGTGATTGTCTCAGCAGAGACTGCGTCTGTGACCATCACTGATGATGGAGTTGGCCCCCAGGGCGCACAACGTCGTCGCGGCGGAGGAACGCTGTCTCTAGACCATCGCGCAAAAGCCCAAGGAGGGGAATACTCCCTTGCTTCTGGCCCTTCAGCAGGCTCCGTACTGACTTGGTCCTGCCCCATCAATTAGCGAAGTACCGAGGTACTCCTAACTAGGTACCGAAGCATGGCAAATAGGGGTTGAACATTTGTTTGAGTGTGTGCATGGAAACAACACCAAACGCCAACACATCCGTTCGACGCCACTTGGCCCGATTGGGAATCTCCTTAGCCACCGTCCTCACGGCAGGTTTCGGAGTTGTGACAGCAGCTTCGGGAGCCATGTTCACCGACACTGAAACAGCCAGTATGGACGTTTCTTCCGGCTGGGTGGACATCACCGCAGGCGGTACAAATGTGGTTGCCCTGAGCAACCTCAAGCCTGGCGATGTCTTCTTCCGTTCGATGAACTTGGCTAACGCTGGTTCATTGGACTTCAACTACGGCATCACAGCAAGCCGCCCCACAGGAGCCGGCGCAGCACTCGTCGATGCCATCAACGTCGAAACGTGGAAATTGGCTGATGGAGCGAACTGCACAGCAGCCAACTACCAGACAGGCAACTTGATTGCAGCCACCAGCACCCTCACCGCATTGAACGTTGCGAATCAGTTGATGACGCCAGCAAGTTCACATGCTGTGTGTTTCCGATTGAGCTTGCCAATCTCAACACCAAACGCTGTTGCTGGCAAGACCTCAACAGTCACCATGACGATTGCTTCACAGCAGGCCTAGTGAACATTCGGCGCATCATCTCTGCCCTCGTGGCAGCGTCAGCTACGGCGGCGGTCCTCGGCTCCCTGGTGGTAGCCGGGGCCACCGCCCATGCGGCGCGTACAGAGACGATGCACATGCACATCGTGGGTGGGTCCATGGAACCAACTATCCACATCGGCGACATCATCACGGTTGACCCCAACAAAGTTGCCGAAGTTGGCGACATCATCACCTTCGAAGTTGAACAGCACACAGTGACCCACCGCGTGACTGAGCGTTGGACATCCACCGATCCTCATGGAGTTGTGCACGCGATGTTCAAAACAAAAGGTGACGCAAACAAAACGGCAGATGCGTGGATCTTGACGGATGACCAAGTGCTGGGAACAGTTGTTCCGACACCAGCAGTCATCGTGGCCGCAGAGCCATTTGCGAAATACCCCATCTTGATTGCACTGCTGCTGTTCCCTCTGCTGGCATCCATCTTGGTGGCCGAGTTACGGAACATTAGAAACGAAGTACGCGCATTGCGCAACCCCAGAAGTGAAGAGTGCCCGGAGCGGGAATCGAACCCGCAAGAAGTTGCCTTCCGGGGGGTTTAAGCCCCCTGCGTCTGCCAGTTCCGCCATCCGGGCAAGAACATATTTAGGCTACGCGCGAAGATGGCTGCTCTGACCGAATGTTGCGTCGGGAATTGTCAGAAGTTTCCACCGTGAACTGCAACATGGTGCGCCACAACTGTGTACGAACCTTGTCAGCCTCTGGCGGCGCAAGGCGATTGAT
>JBEDFA010000086.1:0-2734 GCA_041175365.1 Actinomycetota bacterium
AAAAACGGCAAGCTCACCTTGTGGCGCGACTATTTCGATAAGCAAACAATTATCGATGTCATGACGCCACCTACTGCTTAACGCAACGCATATTCCATACGTTGCATCACCCTGCGCTTACTCTTTCAAATATGTCAAACAACTTCGAAAACAAACCCGCACAATCAATGCGTGATGTTTCATTCGCTGTTGTCGATTTTGAAACCACCGGCATTAACCCAGAGACCGACAGAGTCATTCAGGTTGCTGCCATTGTCATCAATGGCGAAGGTGAAATAGTCGAATCATTCGACACCGTGGTCCGTCCAGAAAGCCCTGCTCAATACGTTCATGGCGCAGAGCATGTGCACGGCATCTCTGAAGAACAAGTGGCTCAGGGCATGCCACTTCGTGAGGCCCTCGAAAAAGTCTGGAACATTAGCGAGGGCAACGTCTTCACTGCCCACAACGCAAAGTTCGACATCAACTTCCTTCATGCAGAATCCGAAAGAGTCGGACTCAACAACAAGATCAATACGTATGTCGACACTTTGGCTCTCGCTCGCAGAACAGACCAGAGCAGAGAACGTAAGCATTCATTGCAGGCGCTTTGTCAGCACTATGGCATCAACCATGAGAATGCTCACGAAGCAAAGGCAGATGCCACAGCGACAGCAGAACTATTAATCCATCTCATGCGCGAGATGGATGTGCAGCAACCAGACCAGTTGCCAGATCTGTTTTCGTAACTATTTAGTGATGTAGTTCGAGAGAACCTGGGCAGCAACAGTCTGTTGTAGTCCAGCCAAATTGCTGGGTTCAACAACCTTCACATTGCCTTCGCCACGCAACAGCAGGCGGCCCAACCAATGTTCGCTATTCACCACCATCTCGGCGCGGAAAGAACCATCGGCGTTTTCTGTCAGCGAGCGACACGGATAGCTCTCCACCACCCAAGCGGCCTCTGCAGCAATATCCAGAGTCACCACCAACTTGTCGGCAGCATCAGCAAACCATGCAGGAACCTGAACAGGCTCTGCGGGCAGTGGGAATGCGATCACGCCCGTGGGTTCCACTGCACGGATGCGGTCAACACGGAAATGTCGACGGTCACCCGATGCATCATCGTCCGCAGCGATGTACCAATGACCACGGTCTGTGAACACGGAACGCACCGTGACAACACGATCCGATTCCTCATTACGTGCGGGAGTCCAATACGTAATCCGCAGGCGCTCCCCCGACTTCGATGCCTCTGTGACTTCGTTCAGGAATTGCGGAGACTCAACATCCACATCAACAATGCCTTCACCAAGAACCTTGCGCAGCTTCTTCAGAGCATTCTTCAAGTCCTTACCGCGAGAGAATCCCGGCATTTCTTCTGCAGCAGCGGCAAGAAGACTGAGACCGAATGCTTCGGACGATGTGAGTTCAAGTCGGCGTTCAAAGTGCTTATTAGGACCAACAAGGATGTGATCTTCGTCGATGAACACTTCCGTCAGTTCGTAAGGAGAGTACGGAGGCAGGCCGCACATCGATGCCAACTCAATATCTTCAATGAGATCAGACTCACTCATATTGAATTGCTTCGCCATATCTGCGATGGCAACACGCTTGCGTTGCATCAGCCATGGCAACATCACCAACAGGCCACGTACGCGATCTTCTGCGCTGCGGGGTCCACGCTTGCCGCTCATTTTGCACCTCCTGCCATGCGCTGGAGATCAGCGATGATTTCTTGTCGTACTGAATCGGGAGACAACACTTCTGCACGGTCCACCATTGCAAAAAGCCACGACTTGAATGCGGGGCGATTACCGCACGCCACCTCGATGTCGATAGATCCATCAGTACGACGTGCGACAACTGCATCATCACCAAGCTCGCGCATCACTGCAGGAGCGACACGGTGGTCCAGACGCACAATCGCTACTTCTGTTCCGGCATCTGCGAAGTCTTTCGGATCGCGCTTGTAAGCAGTCGCCAAATCAAAACCTTCAGGGCGTTCAAAGGAATGAGCCGCGCCGACGGTGATGTCATCTTCAATACGGTCGACGCGATACGTGACTTGCATGGCGCGCTCTGTGTCGAACGCAATGAGATACCAAAAGCCATTGCGCGCGATTAGTCCGTATGGGTGCACCGTACGACGGCGACCGTGATACGAGAACGACACAGTGTTGAAAGAAGCCACTGCGGCCCAGAGCGTGGGAAGAACATGTGACTGCGCATCAACCTTTACTGCTGCAGAAAGTTCGGTATCAACAATTTCACCGCCGAGCCACTGCACCGCCTGCTTGCCCCATGTGGTTCCAATTTGCACCATGGCAGCAGCTTGCTGCAGCGCTGAGAGCTCTTCTTCGGTGAGCGCGAAGTCAATCAACGTGTATCCAGCGCGGTCGATGGAATATGCAGTCTTACCAGCATCGCTACCAGCCAGTGTTTGGGTCGTAATCGGAATACCCAATTTGCGCAAAGACTTCTTGTCACGTTCAAACGCAGTGCGACGAGCTTCATCCTTTTCGGGATACTGACCACGCATCTTGTTTGAGATGTCTTCGAGTGTGAGAGGAAGCGTTGACTCACTGAGTAACGCAACGAGATTCAGCATTCGCTCTGTGGAATTCACCGTTGATTTATTGCCCGCCATTTAGGGCAGGATAGGGCGTCAACGCCCCGTTCGCATATCTCGGCTAGGAGTTGTATTGCCGATGATGCAAAAACCATTCCATCAATGGGTGTGTCATAGTTTGCG
>JBEDFA010000087.1:0-3173 GCA_041175365.1 Actinomycetota bacterium
CGCACTGACTGGTCGTAACCAACTGCTGCTAATGCTGTCGGAGCAGACGAGACACTGTTTGGTGCTGCAGCAAAATCCGTTGAATACACAAGGCGGTTTGGTGTTCCTGTGCCGGCGTTGCCCACGATGCCGCGTGTTGCTGCGTTATTGATTGTTGTCGCGGTATTGACGGGCGACGATAAAGGATTCTGCTCGAGGTACAAAGCAACAACACCTGCAACATGTGGCGACGCCATTGATGTACCTGACATTGAAGCAATTGCAGTCGTTGATGAAATGCCCGCCGATGTAATTGACTGGCCAGGAGCGAAGATGTCGACACATTGTCCCCAGTTAGAAAACGATGCACGATTGTCCAGCAAGTTTGTTGCGGCAACAGTGATTGCGTTCGTTGCACTTGCAGGCGAGTACGAACATGCATTGGCGTTGGAGTTACCCGCGGCAACGACAACAGAGATGCCATCGGCGACAGCGCGATCAACCGCACTATTCAAACTTGCACTCAGACCGCCACCGATACTCATGTTGGCAACAGCAGGAACACCAGCGACATGATTGTTCACCATCCAATCAATGCCGGCGATGACACCAGATGTGGAGCCAGAACCTGAACAGGAAAGGATGCGAACTGGCACGAGCGTTGCATCTTTTGCAACGCCATATGTGGAGCCTGCAATCGTGCCCGCCACATGTGTTCCGTGGCCATGACAGTCATTTGTCCCGTTGCCATCGGCGAATGCAGTGAAACCTGGAAGAACGCGACCAGTGAATTGGGTGTGCGTCGCAAGAATGCCGGTGTCGACAACGTATGCAGTGACACCACGGCCTGTGGATGTGAAGTTGTATTTCCCATCGAAAGGCAATCCGCGCTGGTCAATGCGATCCAGACCCCACGTGGCACTTGTTTGGGGCGATGTCACACTGGTATCACCGGTAACGACAGTGTCTGGCTCGATAGCGATCACATTGGGGTTGTTGCGAAGATCTGCAAGATCATCTGCGGAGAGGTCTGCAACAAACCCATCGATGGCACTAGTGAAAAATGCGCGCACACCAACACTCAGATTGCTTGCTGCAATTCCCACGGAAGCATCAGATGCAAAACGCACGATGTAACGACCCGGGATGACGTCACCTGCTTGTGCGCCATCGGGAACAGTGAGTCCCGCCACAATTGCGGTTGATTGGTCATTGACGCTGATCTGACGATCACGCTCCACAATGCGAACGGATGGGTCGGAAGCGACTTCGTCAAGCTCTGCCGCGGTGAGGCTCTGCACTTCCACTGTGCCGTCTCGATTCACGATCACGTAGTCGGCGGTGGCGGCCATAGCTGCGCTGGGCAAAACCACAGAGCCGGAAAGCACAAGAGCACCAGCGACGAACGAGCGGGACCAGAGGGAAAATCTCACCACAACAGCCTACGACACCTAAGTATTGAGGTACTAGAGCCTCTAGACCGTTTTCCTATCAAAAAACGGGCGCTTTCCGGACACAGGGCGAAAAAGCTGATTATCGAGCGAAAATTGCCACCAAGATCGGCGTCACGACAAGTCCAGGCAACAGTGAGCCGAGTTTGACCTTCTTGATTTCCAACAAGTTGAGACCAATAGCCAACACACTGAAGCCACCAGCCGCGAACATCTCGATACGCATGCGCTCGGTGAGCAAGGAATCAAGTCCGGTGCCGCCCAATGTAAGTAGCCCTTGCACAACGAAAACACTCACCGCGCTGAACGCAGCGCCAATGCCGTAGGCCGCAACAAAGATGATTGACATGAAGCCGTCGAGCGTTCCCTTGATGATGTACAACTGCGGTGTCTGACCACTTGCATCTTCAATCGCGCCAAGGATTGTCATCGGACCAATGCAGAACAAAAGCGTCGCGGTCACGAAACCTTGAACAAACTTGCTCTCGTCTCCCCCGCTTTTCGCAAAACGATTCTTCAGAAACACGCCCACTGATTCAAGACGTTCTTCAATCTTCAGCAACTCACCAATGATGGCGCCTATGACCATGCCCACCAATGGGAACACCAGATTGTGCGTATCCATCACATTGCCCATACCCATCACCAGAGTTGCAAGACCGATGACCTGCACAACGATGGTGCGAATGTTTTCTGGGATGCGATGACCAATGAAATAACCAACACCGCCGCCAACAAGAACTGTTGCAGTGTTGATGAGAGTTCCTAATCCACGCACGCGCTACCGACCTTCCCACTTCGCGCGCATCCGACGTAATGCTTGGGTGCGGATGTCGTTCCACGTGCCGCCCACAATGTTGCGAACAGTGCCCAAAGAAGGCACCTTTTCACTGTGATTCACCGTTGCACGCCACTGATCAAACTGGTGGCTTGCACCACGGAACGAGTTGTCGCGAAGGAAGCGCTCCACGTAGTTCAAGAGATCATCTTCTGTCCATGTGCGCTCGTAATTGGTGCGCAGAGGTTCACCGCTTGTTACACCGACTTCATTACATGCGGCAGTCCATGAACCGAACAACTGCACGATGCGCGCAACGCTGGGTCCTTTCACTCGACCTTCACGAAGTAATGCCGTGTAGTTCTGATGGCTCAGTGGCTTCGTCATCAAACTGGAAGCAAGCAACGCCGCGCGTGCACGATCACGCGAAGCAACAATTGCTTCACTCTCAACACGAACGGCTGGCTGCACGAGTTCGTCACTACCAAGGATGAGCCAATCAACTGGACGGGCAGCCGCAGTGACTTCCGTGAGAGGTGCATTCAATGCGCTGGCGAGTTCTTCCAACGTGACACCTGGTTTGTCTTGCAAGTAGCGCGCTATCTGTTGCGTCATCTCGCTGCGACGTTCAGCCTTTGTCGGGCCGCGACGTGCGCGAGTGCGTACAGGCGCTGACAAATTGGTTTCTGTTGAATACGTTGGCGTTGAAGCAGAACTCGGAGCTGCAGAACCGTGCGAGGCGACAACCGAGGACATGGTTGCAGCAACTGGTGATGTGCCGGTGAATCGCACCACGAACTCACCCAAACTGCGCACGTGTTCGCGCTGCACCGTGTTGTCGGCCGACACAAGGCCCAGCTCTTGCAGAACCCAGGCCGTGGATTCAGGCAATTGCGAGACGGATAGCTGCTCTGACACAGCTAAAGACAGTACCCGCTATTGCCTGAATACCCAGTTAACGAAAG
>JBEDFA010000088.1:0-2775 GCA_041175365.1 Actinomycetota bacterium
GCTAATCCAAGCCCCGTGAATAGAGGCTCACGGGTAGGTTTCTAGGTGTGAGTGCAGTTCTTAGGCGCCAACAGTGGTCCTCCATGACCTCCGAGCAACGTGATGCCCTCTGCCGTCGCGGCCTTGATGACATTTTTGAGCCAACTCTGCGTCGATCCATCGATGCACTGATCGAGGATGTTCGTGTCCGTGGCGACGAGGCAGTCTGTGACGCCCTCGCCAAGTTCGACGGAATTCGCCTGACACCAAGCCAATTGCGGGTGACAGAAGAAGAAATCGCCGCCGCCGCCATCGACCCAGCGGTGGAAAACGCCATCATCGACGCCATTTCTCACCTCCGAGCATTCAATGACCAGTTACTCGAACGAGCAAGCGACTGGCAGATCGAGATCGAAAATGGCCTGACTGCTGGCGAAAAGATCACTCCGATCTCCAGCGTGGGCCTGTTTGTTCCTAGCGGCAAGGCCAGCTATCCATCAGTGGCCTACCAATTGGGTGTTCCCGCTGTGGTTGCAGGGGTTCCCAATATCACCCTCATTGTTCCTCCCATTCCTGGGGGCCAGGGCGAAGTCGACCCTGCGGTCCTCGTGGTGTGTCGCTTATTGGGTATCAAGAACGTGTTCCGCGTGAATGGTCCGGCCGGAATCGCAGCTTTGGGGTTTGGCACCAACACCATCCCGAAAGTTCGCAAAGTGATGGGCCCTGGCAGTCCTGCCGTCACCATCGCCCAAGTGGAGATGCAGCGCCATGGTCTCGCAACGATGATGTTGCTCGGACCCACAGAAAGCTTGGTCATTGCCGATCACACCGCACACATTGGCAAGCTCGCTGCAGACCTGTTGGTGGAAGCCGAACATGGCACCGATTCTTCGGTTGTTCTGGTGTGCACCTCGGAAGAAGTCATCGAAGCAGTAGACGCCGAACTTGCACTGCAGTTGGAAGATCTTCCCGAAGTACGCGCCGCTGCGGCACGAGCTTCACTGGGGCCGAATGGTGGCGCAGTACTCGTCAAGAATCTGACGGAAGCAGCGGAAGTAGCAAATGAATATGCGCCGGAGCATTTACAAATGGCTGTCGATGCGCAACACGAAGAAGCATTGCTTGATCTTCTTGTCAATGCCGGAGAAATTCTGATTGGTCAGAACACGCCGTTTAGCGCTGGCAACTTTGTCATCGGTGCGCCGGCGTCTCTGCCCACTAGTGGCTTTGCACATGTTTCATCTGGCATCACTGTGGATGCCTTCTTGAAGCGCACTGCTGTTGCCAAGGCAAACGAACCAGCGTTGCGTCGTATGTCGCAGACAATTATTGCGATGTCGGATCACGAGGGTTTCCCCGCACACGGCAACGCAATTCGCCGCCGCTTTCACTAATTCGGTATCGCCGTCACCGAAAGTTCGTCATCGACAACATCGACACGAATCACTCCGTCTTCCGCAACGCCGCCTTCGAGAATGATGATGGCGGCTTTATCTGCAATCTCTCGTTGAATTAAACGCTTGAGTGGTCGTGCACCAAATGTTGCATCGAAACCTTTTGCGCCCAACATGACGCGGGCTGCAGGGGTGACCTGCAACAGAATGCGACGTTCTGCCATACGAGCCACCAGATGCTCAAGCTGAATCTCCACAATGTGGCCGAGGTCTTCTTCTGTCAGTGAACGGAAGCGCACAATTTCATCAATGCGGTTCACAAACTCTGGACGGAAGTATTCAATGGGCTCACCCGGCAAGTTGCTCGTCATGATGAGAACAACATTGGTGAAGTCCACCGTGCGACCTTGACCGTCTGTCAGTCGACCATCATCAAGAACCTGCAACAAGATGTTGAAAACATCAGGGTGCGCCTTCTCGACTTCGTCTAACAACACCACGCTGTAGGGGCGGCGACGCACAAGTTCTGTCAGTTGACCACCTTCGTCGTATCCGACATATCCCGGAGGTGCACCAATGAGGCGGCTGACGGAGTACTTCTCCATGTATTCCGCCATGTCGATCCGCACCATGGCTTTTTCATCATCAAACAAATACTCGGCCAACGCACGTGCAAGTTCTGTTTTACCTACACCTGTTGGCCCTAGGAACATGAAAGACCCAATGGGCTTGTTCGGATCAGACAGACCTGCACGACTACGACGAATCGCATTGGCAACAGCCGTGACCGCAGCATCTTGGCCAATCACGCGCTTGTGCAGCAGAGATTCCAGATGCACAAGCTTTTGCATCTCGCCTTCCAGCAAACGGCTCACTGGTACACCAGTCCACTTCGACACCACTTCCGCAATATCTTCTGCGTCCACTTCTTCTTTCAACATGCGATTGTCTTTTTGCAAGACATTGAGATGCTGTGTTGCTTCATCGATACGGCGTTCTAATTCTGGGATACGTCCGTATCGAATTTCTGCTGCCTTCTCGAGATCTGTCTCGCGCTCGATATGAGAACGAAGATTTTCGAGTTCTTCCTTCAATGTTCGAATTGCAGAAATCGCTTCGCGCTCGGACTCCCAATGCGTCTTCATCACATCAACCTGTGATTGCAGTTCATTGAGTTCATCTTGCAAAGACGACAAGCGCTCAACCGAGGCACTATCGGTTTCTTTTTCGAGAGCGACTTTTTCAATCTCCAGCTGCAAGATCCGTCGCTGTACAACATCGATTTCTGTTGGCAACGAATCAATCTCAATGCGCAGTTTGCTCGCTGCCTCATCCATCAAGTCAATTGCCTTGTCTGGCAAGAAACGGTTGGTGAGGTAGCGATTGGACAACACGGCTGCAC
>JBEDFA010000089.1:0-15448 GCA_041175365.1 Actinomycetota bacterium
AACGATTCGACCACATGGAGTGCGGTGCATTCGCACCACTTGGACCACGCGTGTAACGCCATTCGTTTGTCACGATCTGAACCTCGCGACCCCACACACCAGTGAGCAGCCAATCACGCACTTGTGTTTTTTCATTAGCCAACACAGGGACAAGAGACTTGCCATGTGCAGTGTGTTTAATTGGCGCACCAAAAACCTCTGCAATGGTTGCGTGAATATCAGTCGATGTTGTCAGCGCATCGTTGGTGGATGGCGCAATGCCTGGCCAAGACACCAACATCGGAATATGTCCCAGTGGTTTGTACACCGGCAAGCCTGGCTTGCCCCACACATCGCGTCCATGCACATCTGTGTCACCCAAGTAATGACCATGATCAGTACAGAGAATTACTGCCGTGTCTTCCCACGCATTCGTTTCATCCAATGCATCAAGCACTCGACCCAACCAATGATCAATCATCGATAACTTGCCGCCGTATTGCGCACGAATCTGGCGCGCATCCTTCTCATCCAAAATTCCCTGCTTGAATGCATCAACTGCATAGGGCGGCCACACCAAATGCGGACCTTCCCATGAATCGTCATAACGCGTTGCCCATTCTTCGGGCGTATCGAATGGTTCATGCGGATCAAATTCGTCAACAAACAAAAAGAAGCGCTCGCCCTTTGCGCGATGTGCCGGTGCATCTTCCGCCAACCAACGCGCCGTCGCTTGCATCGTGCGCGGACCGGGGAAGTCTTCTTCTCCACGGAAGTATCCGCGTGAATTGTCGTAGTGCGTATGACCGCGACCATACGAAGGTGTTCCCATCCACGATGCATCTGGACGTGTCTTCCATGGATCACTTTCGTGTCCACGTTCGTAATCCCACGCAGTGAAATCGGTGTGGTAATTCTCGCCACCAGTTTCAAACAGGTGTGGGTGGTCTGTAATCAACTGTGTAATCACGCCTTCACGACGAAGTGAAGCAGTAATCGGTTCTTCCCACAATTCAATCGAACCCCATGGACGCCACAAGAAGTCCCATGCACCAACAAGAATGTCGTGTCGCGCAGGGATGCAGGGCAAGGAACCTGTGTGATGGTTCGTGAAGCGCACAGACCGTGCTGCTAATCGATCAAGGTTTGGCGTGTCGAAGTTCTTCCCGCCGTATGCACCTATTTCATGACGGTTCAAACTGTCAAGGAGAAGAACAACGACGTTCTTTGGAGTTGTTGTCAATTTTCTATTCCTTCAAAAATATTCTTCAGCCACTTCAAGACTTCTTCGAACATCACATCGTGGCTGTTCGTTAACAGATGATCATCGCCTTCCATGATGCGAAGATCGCCAGTGCCGGCGATAGAGCGCACCACTTCACTCGCTTCTGCGGGAAGAATCGAATCGTTGTCTCCATGAAACATCAACAACGGTTTGCCCTGTAAACCGCCGGCAATCTCACATCCCGCCGATTGCGTTGCAAATGTGACCACTCCCACGACCATCTCGGATAATCCGACTGCGACACGAATTGCGACGGCACCACCAAAACTGTGACCCATCAACACCACTTTGTCAGCACCGCTACCCACAAGTAATTGCACGGCTGCTGCTGTATCCACGCAACAAGAGTCCATGTCATTCGGTTTGCGATAGCTCATCCGAATAGACGGAATTCCTACCCCGGTCAATGCATGACCCAAATCGTTGTACAAGCCATTACCTGGTCCCAGGGTTCCGCCCATTGCGCCACCCACCATGACAATGCCGACCTTGCGCATTTGTTCGGCAGGTTCATGCCACAAAAGCGACAGCAACCCGCGCCGCGTGTACATCTCTACTTGTCGCACATTCGGTGAAAGTAAACCTTGTTGACTCGCCATGATGCCCAACGCATCGAGTGGCGTTTGAGGCGTGTCCTGACCTTGGTCGCTCTCTGTCATGGGGTTACCCTAGAAGACAATGACGAATACAGAGATGCCAGAGCAACTCATCAATGATCTTGATATTGAGACTGCGGGCCGAGTTGGTTTTGCATGGCGTGATATGCGTCGCGGAACCTCTGCCAGCGATGCTCGTGACGTTATTTATGGTGTTGGCGGCAGCGCCATTGAGCCTGGCCAAATGGACGCGCTCGATCTTCTCGCCAATGTTGAATCTTGTCGCATGGGCGATCTCGCTGATCACCTTCGCATCGACCCGAGTACCGCTACTCGCGCAGTGCAACGTCTCATCAAAGATGGTCTTGCAGAACGCGTTGCGCATGAGGGTGACGGACGTGTTGTCACCATCGCCGCCACCGAACGTGGCCGTCGTATTTACGGTGAAGTCTTCGCTCGTCGTCGCGATCTCACTCTTGACATTCTCAGTGGATTCACTCCCGACGAACGTCATCAATTAGCTGATTTTCTTGAGCGCTTTAACGCCGGACTTGAACGTGCAGTGAAAGCACGCAAGCAGCGTCGTCGCTAACGCCATCACATATGGGAGCACGGGAAAACTTCACAAATGATGCGATGCAGTACGCACCGCAATTGTTTGCTACCGCATTGCGTATGACACGTAATCGCGCCGATGCTGAAGACCTCGTGCAAGAAACCTTCCTCAAGGGATGGCGTGCATTCGAGTCATACCAAGAAGGAACCAACCTTCGTGCGTGGTTGTTTCGCATCATGACGAATACCTTTATTAATAAGTACAACGCGCAACAACGCAGACCTCAAGAATCAGAACTTGACGAAGTGGAAGAACTTTTCCTCTTCCGCCGAATGGGCGCATTTGATCAATCAAAGATGAGCCAATCAGCAGAAGATCAAATGCTGGAACTTTTCACCGATGATGAAGTGAAGAACGCAATTGAAGAATTACCAGAAACCTTCCGCATTCCGGTCTTGTTGTCCGATGTTGAAGGCTTTTCGTACAAAGAAATCGCAGAAATGCTGGAAGTGCCCATTGGGACCGTGATGTCGCGTCTCCATCGGGGAAGAAAAGCAATGCAAAAGATGTTGTACGAGTACGCAAAAGAACGAGGGCTCGTCGACGAAGCCCTACTGGACCCACAGGATTAATCACATGGCCGATTGCCAAGAGACACTGAACGAGTTAGAGCGTTACCTCGATTCCGAGCTGTCTGACACTCGTGTTGCTGAAATCATTGGGCACCTCAAGGGCTGCACCGACTGCCAAGGGGCCTACGAGTTCCACGCCGAACTTCGCACTGTCATCAAGACCAAGGCCCAGAACGAGGAATTGCCCGACGGCTTCCTTGATCGCCTTCGCGACTGCCTTGGTGACGACGTTCTCGGCTCGAACTAGACCCATCTCGGCCATCAGTACCCCTGCTGGGGGTTGCACTGGCTACGCTAAAGAACATGTTCGCAGCGTATGTATGGCACTGGTGGGTAGGTCTCGTTCTTCTGGTTGCCGCCTTTGGCGCAGTTCTCCAGGCCGTGGTTGGTTACTTGGTCAAGGTCAGCGCTATGCGCCACCCCAACCGTCGCCAGCGCCAGGCTGCAAAGAACAAGTAGTTCTCCTCGTCGGGAGCCTCCAATGACGGACGGCCCCGCACTGTCACCCTCCGTCAAGCCGTTGCTTGACCGATGCGATTTTCCACCTGCCGGAACTCAGGTCTCTCTTGCCATCTCTGGTGGCCCCGACTCGATGGCCTTATTGCTGCTTGCACACGCGGCCGGTCTTGTCATCACGGCCATTCATGTCGATCATCAACTGCGCCCCAATTCAGCCAAGGATGCGTCCATCATTCGTGCAGTCACAGATCAGCTCGGCGTTGAACTTGTGGTGCACACAGTGAATGTGGGCGATGGTCCAAACCTTGAAGCCCGTGCACGGAGTGCCAGATACTCAATGTTTCCAGCCGAAATCATGACTGGTCACACCGAAGACGATCAAGCCGAAACTGTGCTAATCAATCTGTTGCGAGGCGCTGGTGCGCAAGGTCTTGCTGCGATGCGCCCAGGTCACTCCCGTCCGCTGTTGCGCATTCGACGCACAGAGACTCGCGCCTTGTGCGCGGAGATGGACATTGCAACGGTGAATGACCTCACCAACGAGGACCCTCGCTTTCTCCGCAACCGAGTGCGTCACGAGCTTCTCCCTCTCATGAGCGACATCTCTCAGCGCGACCCCATGCCTCTTCTCGCCCGCACCGCCGATGTGTTGCGCGCCGACAATGACCTCTTGGACGAACTGGCCCGCGAAATCGACCCCACCGATGCCAAAGCCCTAGCGATCGCTCCCCGACCCCTCGCCCATCGAGCAATTCGTCAGTGGCTGGCCGACCCCTACCCTCCAGACCTCGCCACCCTTGAAAGGGTGCTCGCCGTTGCCCGCGGGGACGTTTTGGCATGCGATGTGGGAGAAAATCGGCAAATTCGTCGCAGTAAACAGAGGCTGACCCTCCACATCCTGGGGTAACTTGCAATGCGGTGTTTTACGCCGTTATTGACTTCAGGACTGATTAGGAGATTCGGATGCCCCCAAAGCTGCGCGGAAAATGGGCACTCGGTATCACCCCCCGCAACTTCACCTGGGTCATCAAGGACCGCCTCGCCATCTGTGAGCGCCCTGGTGGCTATGGCGAGAACCACCGCCGAGTTCGTCGCCAAGAAGAAATCATCTGGCTGCGCGAGAACCATTTCGACCTCGTCATCTCCAATATTGCTGCACCTCACAACTTGCATGCATACGAAGAACTCAACATGCCGTACCGCCATCGCCCACTCAGCGGCGCCGATGACACCGATGCATTCCTTCGTCTCTTCTATAGAGAGCTGCAAGATCTCCTTGGTCGCAACATGAAACTCATCATGCATTGCGAAGAAGTCGGTGATCGTCTCTTGGGCATCGTGGGTGGATACATCCGATGGAGCGGCATGGTGGAAGATCCTTCACAGGCCATCATCATCACCGAACGCATCGGTGGACGTCAGCTTGATACGTGGGCTCGCGAGCTCATTCTCAACGTTCACACACTTCGCTAATCGCCTGTCAAGATTGATTCCATGAAGGGTCGTCGCGTTCTCGTCACCGGAATGGGTGGAGAACTCGGGTCTCTCGTTGCATCACTTGCAGAGCGCACCGAATGGGCCGGCGACATTCTTGGATTCGATGTTGATCCACCGCGTCGTCACCTCTCACGTTCTGAATTCGTGCGCGTCGATGCAAGCGAACATGATCGCATCGCAGATTTAGTACA
This sequence comes from Actinomycetota bacterium, assembly GCA_041175365.1. Taxonomy (GTDB): domain Bacteria; phylum Actinomycetota; class Acidimicrobiia; order Acidimicrobiales; family Ilumatobacteraceae; genus UBA2093. The sequence goes on from JBEDFA010000089.1 coordinate 5,196, forward strand.
GAAGTTCAATCCACATGTGTTGCTGCATGTCGGCGTGTGGGAACCGCATGCACGACTTGCGACTTCGCACGCAGAAGAGTGCACACAACTTGTGGCCAAAGCAGTTTTTGATGCTGCACATCAAGCTGACGCATTAGAGACTGTTGTCGTACGTAGCGGAATTGAAATCTATGGCGCTGGTTCGTACTCGCCAGAGATTGCAGTGGAATCAACACCAGTTGCTCCCACCACAACGTACGGACGCATGTGCTTGAACATCGAAGAGCAAGCAACTGAACTTCGCACTGCTCGTGGCATCAACGTGTGCACATTGCGACTCGCTCCAGTTCTCGGCGCACATGTTCCAAGTCCACTCGGACGTTTGTTACGACTGCCGGCGATCCCTTATTACGGACTGGGTAATCCCATCTTTTCAGTTGTGGAAGATCATGATGCCGCCGATGCATTCATCTTGGCTGCACAACGTGATGCCGATGGCACAGTCAACATTGTTGCGAACGGCGCCATCAGTATGTTGCGCGCCACTGCAATCGGTCGTCGACTTCCGTTGCCATCATTTGGTCCTGGTTGGTGGCTTGCACAAAATGCATCAACACTTGCTGGTGCGCCCATGCCTGATCATGTTGCAGAACTTATTCAGCATGGCCGTCTTGCTGCGTCCAATGAAGCGGCCCACCTGCTGCGTTTCGCACCACGTCATTCCACCAATGAAGTAGTGCATCGTTTGTATGAATGGCCCAGCGTGGAACGCATCCCCGCTCGACAGCAGGTGGCGTAATGCCTTTTGCGATTTCTACCGATGGCACCCGTATTCATTACGAAATCACTGGTTTGACCAAGCGCGCACCTGTCTTGTTAGTACAGGGACTCGGCGCTGAAAAGAATTCCTGGAACTTGCAACGCGCTGCATTGGCATTGCGCCATCGCACAATTGCATTTGATAACCGCGGTGCAGGTCGCAGTGATAAACCAGACGGCACATACAACCTTGAACAAATGGCCGATGATGCAATCGCCGTGCTTGATGCAGCTGGCATTGAATCAGCGCATGTAGTTGGACTCTCTATGGGTGGAGCCATCAGCCAAATCATTACGTTGAAATATCCACAACGTGTTCGTTCCCTCACTCTCGTTGCTACCGCGTGTCGTAATCATGCATGGCGCGAAGAATTGTTGTCCTCGTGGGCAACACTTGCGCAGACCGATGGCATGGGCGCCGTTGGTCGTGAAGCTGCACGTTGGATGATTGGTCCACGTTCATTCCGTCGTTTACTTCCCGCACTCGGATGGATGGGCGCACAACAGTTGTTCAACCCCGCAGGTGCATTCGTTTCACAGATCAATGCAATTCTTTCGACAGAAGGTGAAGAACTCACCGCAGATCTTTCCAACATCACCTGCCCAGCAATGGTGGTCGTGGGAAATCAAGACGTTCTCACGCCACGCGGTGATGCAGAAGAAATTGCATCACGCATTGCCACAGCAGAACTTGTGATCATTAGTGGTGGTGCACATGGTCTACATATTGAGCATGCACCGACGTTCAATCGTGTTTTATTGGAATTTTTGAACCGTGCAGAAAAAGTTTTTGTTCCGCATGGCCACGCAGTAGCTGTAGCAATCTGATGCGCGTCATTGTTGTTGGTGCAGGTCTCTCGGGCCTGATGGCTGCACAGTCACTCACACGTGCTGGGCACGACGTCACGGTGTTCGATAAAGGTCGCGGTGTTGGCGGTCGTCTCGCAACCCGACGCATCGGTGATGCAACACTCGATCATGGCGCACAGTTCTTCACCGTGCGTAGTGAAGAGTTCGCATCGCACGTCAATGAGTGGCTTGCGGCAGGCGTTGTACACGAGTGGTGTCGCGGATTTGATTCCGAAGACGGACACCCTCGCTATGCCGGCAGTAAAGGCATGTCTGGAATCGCAAAGCATCTTGCGCAAGGGCTTGATGTTCGCACAAGCACTCTGGTGTTCTCTCTTGAACGTACCGCGACTGGCTACAACGTGATCACCGATGATGGTGTTGCACATGCTTGCGACAAGGTGTTGCTCACCGCACCCATTCCGCAATCATTCTCACTCATGTTCGGCGGCGCGATTGAAATGCCTGACGAAATGCGCACGATTGATTACGACCGCACTCTCGGATTACTTGCGGTTCTTGATTCCAATAATCACAATGTGCAGTCACCCGGCGGAATGCAGTTTCCCGATGATGTGTTCTCCTTCATCGGCGACAATTCCGCCAAGGGCATTAGCGCTGCACCTGCCCTCACCTTTCATGCAAACCCTGCGTGGAGTGCGGAACACTTCGACCGTGAACTTGATGAAATTCACTCCTTATTACTGACGGCAGCACGTCCGTGGCTGGGTTCAGCCCAGATTCTGGAGAGCCAGCCTAAGAAGTGGCGTTTTGCAACTCCAAAGTCCACCTGGCCTGACGCCTGCTGGATCGACCCATCAGGCACCCTGGCACTGGCCGGCGACGCCTTCGCAGGACCCAAGATGGAGGGGGCAGTTCTCAGTGGTCTCACTGCTGCCACCGCCCTGACTGCTCATCTCTAATTTCCACCTCGAGGTCGAGCGCCTCAACCGCGGTGACGCCTTTCTCCCAACAAATTTGCCGGTTTTACTCATCGGTACTGGACTTTTCGTTTACAGTACAACAGTCCCGTTTTAGACGGGTTGTCCATATCTGACCAGCCACAGGAGTTCTGCGTGCGTCGTCTTACATCCCTACTCACCTCTGTTGCCGTTGCGGCCTCAGCCTTATCGCTGGCAGTGCCAGCGGCAAGCGCCGCCTCTGGCACACTCACCAAAAAAAACATCTGCCACAGTCGCGCCAGCCGCTGTCCCGAACGCGACGATTAGCCGAGTGGTTCGTCTCAGCAAGACGAATTCATTCTTGGCACTCGGATACAACAACCAAGTTGCCGGAACACGGTTGCATCTGTGGAAGATCAATGACGATCTCACATTGGATACGGCATTTGGTGCAGTTGACCTCGGAGCAGACATGGCATTACCTACTGCCTCTAATTCACTATGTGTATCGAATAACAACTCAAGCTGTTGGTATATCAGTGGCTTTGATGTGAATGAAACTGCAGATCGTTACATCGTGTCCATGGGCCGCCAGTTGAACGGCACCGGTAACTCAATTAACCAGAGCACCACAGTCGTCACAACGAAAGTAGGAAAGCTTTCTACAGGTGCCGTGCTCGGATCGGTCACCGATTTTCTCGGAACTGGCAGTTCTTACCCAGCCTCTGATTGGTCAACATATGGAGCCACCGAGTTCAGTAAGCAAATGTGCACCACCGTGTGGGGCGCAACATACCAATCTGTTCCCTATCAATTAGGACGAATTGAAACCTACTCAACCTTTATTCGACCAGATGGTTCGATTGTGGTCATGATCTCGTGCGAATACTCCAACATGGAAGGTTCAAACAGTTCCACTCATGTGAAGGAGTACGACACACGAGGTCTCCTTGGTCTCAAGTTGTCAGGATCAACTTTTGTTCTCGACACATCGTGGGGAACAAATGGCGTAGTGAAGACATTTGATGATCCCACCAAATGCAGCAATCAGTGGTATCCACCAAGCAAACCCAATGTTGCAATTTCATCGATGACTTCTTCTGACGTGTATGCAACCGTTCAAAAGGGATCAGTTGAAGCACGAACATCTACATACCCCTACGGTGGTGGCGTTACGCCCGCAAGTTACGACGGTTGTGGATACGGATACAACCCAAATGCAGCAGCCGATGCAACATTGCAGACGCTGAATGTCAAGGGAACCGTCATGGCCACCAACACACTGACTGGTGCAGGAAACAGTTACATCATGCGTTGGGTCATTGACCCCAAGGGCAACTGGAACACAATCCTGAACGTCCTGGGTGGTTCAACACCTACTCGTAAATTGGTTCGTTTGAATTCCAAGGGCCAACTTGATACCACCCTTAGTGCTGACGGCACCAAGACACTGACTGGTTTGGCATCATCAATTACGGTCAATGGCACTTCTGTGTCGATGAATTACTCACTCGCAGGAGTTGCAGTCACAGCAAATGGTTTTTACTTCACTGGTTTTTCAACAGCTGGAAGCAGTGGCTGTAACAACCAGAACTTCACCAACAAGGTGTACCCGTACTATTTCTCGCCTGACACTGGCATCCTCACTTCCTATGGAACAAATGGATTGGGAGAAGTACATAGTCTTGAGATGACCAACACTGTTAGCTGTCAGTCAAGTGCGCGCTTGTCTTACATCAATAGCAAGGGTCAACATGGCTACTTTGCACAGGCTCCCGCAATTGGTCAACAGGCAGCTGGACTCGTCAATGCAACCTGGGATGCTGCTGACGGCATTACGGGCGGTGGAGAAGGTACTGGTGTAGCCGGAGCTTCTGCACGAATTGACAAGAAGGTGTACTCCACCAAGTTGCCAACCGTTGCTCAGCCTGACAGTGCATTAACAGTTCTTACGGCCAAGCAGGCACAAGACCTCGACATCCGCACCTCAACACCAAAGATCTGTGTTGCGTTGACCACCAGTGTTTTGTTGGTCAACCCAGGTCGCTGTGTTGTACGTATCATTGACGAAGATACGAAGAAGGTTCTTCGCACAATGACAACAACAGTGAAGAAGTCAGAAGTGGAAGCGGGCACCACGCTCACCACCGATGAGCCCATAACGTTCAAGCAGGCAAGTATCAAGTTGTCAAAGCAAGCACAAGCACAAGTTGCTGAACTTGCAGCAGCAGCGAAGAGTGCAAGCCGCATTGTTGTTATCGGACACTCCGCTGCTCTTGGCGAAGTATCTGCTTACAGCTATGCAATCTCACGTGATCGCGCACTTGCAGTCAAGGCTGCTCTCGTGAAGGCCGGCGTGAAGGCAACAATCGAAGTTGTTGCTCTTTCCTACAGCCAGCCTGAAACAACAAAGAAGACTGAAGCTGCTCAGGCGAAGAACCGCCGCGCAGAAGTGTTCCTCTTCCCGTGATCAGAGCTCGCTCTGACAAGAGCGAATAACTAAAACGTTGGGTTAGGCCACAGTTGCTAATAAAGCAGCTGTGGCCTTTCTCATTGCATCGGTCGTGATGCCGGATGGCAATGCATCGCACGCGCGCTCTGCATCAGCAACAAAGGACCGTGCTTGTTCAATTGCAATCTCAACACCACCGTTCGAGCGAACAATGTCAAGAACTTGCAAACGCTCAGCTTCGCTGAGTGGCTTGCCCAGGATCGAACGCAGTTCGTCGGCAGCAGCTGTTCCCGCAGTCAGCGTGTGAAGCACAGGCAATGTGTACACACCTTCTTCCATGTCGTGACCAGCAGGCTTACCCAGCTGTGCGTCTGTTGCGGTGAGATCGAGAATGTCATCCACAATCTGGAACACCATGCCGTATGCAGTTCCGTATGCGGTCAACGCATCTACAACATCGCGGCTGTGGCCAGCCACCAAACCACCAATGCGAGCAGCCGTGGAATACAACGAAGCGGTCTTGCCATCAATAGAGGACAAATATTCCTCCAGCGGGCGATCCACGTTGTACGTGTGACGAAGTTCAAGAATTTGTCCCTGGCAGAGAATGCCAATCGTGCGCGCCAGTAGCTCGGCGACTTCTGTCCCTAATCCGGCTGCGATTTCAGAGGCCTTTGCCAACAAAAAGTCACCAGCGAGAATTGCCTGCAAGTTGCCCCATTTGGCATTCACCGTGTCGACACCACGGCGCTGAGTGGACTCATCCATCACATCGTCGTGATACAGCGACCCTAAATGGACCAATTCACACGAAATACCACCAAGAATTGCTTCATGAGACGCAGCGGCATCGTTGCCCACCTGAGAGGCCACCATGGTGAAAACGGGGCGCAGGCGCTTTCCACCCGCAGAAATCAGGTGTGACGCAATTTCCGTGAGGTAATCATCGGGGGTACGCACAGCAGCCAGCAGGGCATCTTCTACCCGCTGGCGGTCTTTATCCATTGTTGGTAAACCAAGCAGCGGAGATGTGGTCACGGTGCAAGGCTACGGGCTCTGCGGGGGTACTCACTCCCCGCACCGATACACTTCCAGCAAGTATCCACCGATTTTCCAAACGGGGTGGTCCCATTGTTCGAACGTTTTACAGACCGGGCCCGCAGGGTTGTTGTTCTCGCCCAAGAAGAGGCGCGTCTACTCAATCACTCCTACATCGGCACCGAGCACATCCTTCTTGGTCTCATCCACGAAGGTGAAGGTGTTGCCGCAAAGGCACTCGAGTCTCTCTCCATCTCACTTGAAGCCGTTCGTGCTCAGGTCGAAGAGATCATTGGCCAAGGCGGCTCGTCCCCTTCAGGTCATATTCCCTTCACACCACGTGCGAAGAAAGTGCTTGAGCTGTCATTGCGCGAGGCATTGCAGTTGGGTCACAACTACATCGGCACCGAGCACATCCTTCTTGGTCTTCTTCGCGAAGGCGAAGGCGTTGCGACTCAAGTTCTCGTGAAGTTGGGCGCTGATCTCGGCAAGGTTCGTCAGCAAGTCATTCAGTTGCTCTCTGGCTACCAGGGCCCCGCCGCAAAGGGCGATGCTCCTGCTGGCGGTGCACCGACAGGTGGCGCGAAGGAAGAAGCCGGCGACAAGGGTGGCAGTCAGGTTCTCGACCAGTTCGGTCGCAACCTCACTCAACTCGCTCGCGACAAGAAGCTTGACCCAGTCATCGGTCGTACTCGTGAACTCGAGCGCGTGATGCAGATTCTCTCTCGCCGTACAAAGAACAACCCTGTTCTCATCGGTGAACCTGGTGTTGGTAAGACAGCAGTAGTCGAAGGTCTTGCACAAAAGATCGTGTCGGGTGACATTCCAGAAACATTGAAGGACAAGCAGCTCTACACGCTTGACCTTGGTGCATTGGTTGCTGGTTCTCGTTACCGCGGTGACTTTGAAGAGCGCTTGAAGAAAGTTCTCAAAGAAATCAAGACGCGTGGCGACATCATTCTTTTCATTGACGAAATCCACACACTTGTGGGTGCAGGTGCAGCAGAAGGCGCAATCGATGCTGCAAGCATCCTGAAGCCAATGCTCGCTCGCGGTGAATTGCAGACCATCGGTGCAACAACGACAGATGAATATCGCAAGCACCTTGAAAAGGATCCTGCGCTTGAACGTCGTTTCCAGCCTGTGAAGGTGGAAGAGCCAACCGTTGCTCACACCATTGAAATCTTGAAGGGCGTGCGCGACAAGTACGAAACGCACCACCGCGTCACGATTACCGATCAAGCAATCGTTGCTGCTGCAAACCTTGCAGACCGTTACATCTCCGATCGTCATCTTCCCGACAAGGCCATTGACCTCATCGACGAAGCTGGTTCACGTTTGCGCATCAAGCGCATGCAGACACCACCAGATCTCAAGGAACTTGAAGGCAAGATTTCTGAAGTGCAGGATGCAAAGAAGAAAGCAATCGAAGAGCAACTCTTCGAAGAAGCCGGACGCTTGCGCGATCAAGAGCGTCAGCTTCTTGAAGAAAAGACTGCAAAAGAGACCGAAATCAAGGCTTCTGGCGTCAACTTGTTTGACGAAGTTGATGAAGAAGCAATCGCCGAAGTGCTCAGCATCTGGACAGGTATTCCTGTTTACAAGCTCACCGAAGCAGAGACGCAGAAACTTCTCAACATGGAGACCGAACTTCGCAAGCGTTACATCGGTCAGCCCGATGCAGTGAAGGCAGTGTCGCAAAGCATTCGTCGTACTCGCGCCGGCTTGAAAGATCCACGTCGTCCAAGCGGTTCATTCATCTTCCTCGGACCAACAGGTGTTGGTAAGACAGAACTTGCAAAGACACTCGCAGAGTTCCTTTTTGGTGACGAGCAAGCGCTCATCACACTCGACATGTCCGAGTACCAAGAGAAGCACACCGTCAGCCGTCTCGTTGGTTCGCCTCCGGGATACGTCGGATACGAAGAAGGCGGCCAGCTCACCGAAGCAGTTCGTCGCAAGCCGTTCTCTGTTGTGTTGTTCGACGAAATCGAAAAGGCACACCCAGACGTTTTCAACACGTTGCTTCAAATTCTTGAAGAAGGTCGTCTCACCGACAGCCAGGGTCGCAGCGTTGACTTCCGCAACACGGTACTCATCATGACTTCAAACCTCGGCACGCAGGACTTGCGCAAGGCCAACCTTGGTTTCACCAAGGGCGACACTGCAATGTCTTACTCACGCATGAAGGACAAGGTCACAGATGCACTCAAGGCGCACTTCCGCCCAGAGTTCCTTAACCGCGTTGACGACATCATCGTGTTCCACGAACACGGCAAGGAAGAGATCCTCCAGATGGTTGATCTCATGATGAAGCGCACTGCAACTCAGCTTGAGTCACAAGGTTTGGGCATTGAGCTCACACAGGGTGCAAAGGATTTCCTTGCTGAAGTCGGATACGACCCACAGCTTGGTGCTCGTCCATTGCGTCGCGCCATTCAGCGCAACATCGAAGACGCACTGTCCGAGAAGATTCTCTATAAGGAATTCACGGCTGGTCAGATCATCGTTGTTGATGTCGAAGATGATCCAGAAAACGAAGGCAAGAAGCACCTCGTGTTCCGCGCCGTTGAGGGTTTTGTTGCACCTAGCGAGCCACCACTCGTTGGTGACGGCGACACTGCCGACTAAACATTCTTTGTGACTTCTCTCAAAGGGCGAATCGCACGGCTGGGTGCTGTGATGTGTGCGGCACTGCTGCTCGCATCGTGTCGAGTTGATCAATCTGTTTCATTGCGAGTGAACCCAAATGGTTCTGGTGATGTCACGGTCGTCGTCACCGCCGACAAAGACGTTGTAACGAAGGCGCCAAACCTTCCAACTGATTTACGTACTGACGACTTGGTAGCTGCGGGTTGGAAAGTCTCCAAGCCAGTGGAAACAAAGACGGGTGGCCTCAGCATCACGCTTGTTCACTCGTTTAAGAATCCAGCTGAAGCAAACATTGCGTTGTCCCAAGTCAGTGGATCCAAAGGGCCATTGCACGAGATGGTTCTTGCCCGCTCCGGCAAGGACACCAATAGCAAATGGACACTTGCAGGGCGCCTTGAAGTCACTGGTGGTTTAGAAGCATTCATCGATGATGCTGGCTTGCAATTGCTGGGGTCTGCTCCGTATCTCGCAAATGTTCAAGACTTAGGCCTTGACCTTGGCGATGCAGTCGGGCTCAGTTTCACTGCGCAATTGCCCGGCAATGTTGATGCCACCACAGGCATTCAAGGTGACGGTGGAATCACCTGGAACATTCCGATGGACGGATCCAAAGTTGATGTCGCAACATCAACAACCAATGTGGATGTTGCTTCCAGCATTTCGCGAGTTGCCAAGGTTCTTTTCCTTGGGCTCTTGGTGTTATGGATTGCTGGCACTGTGGTTCTGTTGATGCTTGTGGCCAATGCGCGTCAACGTCGCACGGGAAGTGCCTCCCGCTCATCAATCCGCTGAAAATACGGTCTACACTTTTCACGTGCCCGAATCCTCCAACCGCATCGTTGTTGTCGGGGGTCGAAGCCGTCGCCCATGGGCTCTTGCATCGAAGGAACGGATTCTCAAAGCAGCTACTGCAGAAATTGCTGCCGTAGGTTTTGAACGCGCAAAAATCACAAGCATTGCCAAGCGCGCTGACATGGCACCTGGTTCTGTTTACACATGGTTTGAAAATAAGGAAGATCTCTTCCGAGCAGCTTTAGAAGATGCGCTGAAGCAGCAGATTCTGAGCAACCAAGTTGCGCTGGCAGATGTTGATACGAAACAGGATTGGATCTTCCAATTAGCTGCTCTCGTACCACGCAACCACGATGACAAAGGCCCAACAGATACACAGATGCTTCTCATCGAGTCGTATTACGCGGCATGGCGAGACAAGAAGGCGCGCAAAAAACTTCTGCCTGACATCACGACTCATCTTGAGATGCATGTCAACATCATTAAGAACGCTCAAGATAATGGTCTGATCTCGAAGGAACTTGATGCTGAAGCACTGGGTCTGATCTTCCTTGCGATACCAACAGGCTTGTCTGTACTGAACCTCGCTGGCGCACCACGCGTGAAGGATGCCGCTTGGGTTCCATTGTTCACAAGGTTTTCCCGAGCGATTAAGCCATAACGGCTACGGGCATCCGTATGGATGGCAGCCGCCACCCGTGTAACGACCAGTTGCCGTGAAACCATTTGGAACAGACACCACGTTGTAATCAGCTGTGTAGTTGCCATAT
>JBEDFA010000090.1:0-6138 GCA_041175365.1 Actinomycetota bacterium
CCATGATCTGCCCACTGATTGAAGATGTCCTTGCGGGTCTTCAGCGGGGTCCAATCTGTCGGGCCAGAGAACTGGGTTCCGATGTATGGACGGGCTTTTTCGAGGATGTACTCGTAGGGCAGGTCGTCAGGAACGCAGAGGCCCTTGTTGGGCTCGTCGATCATCCACTGAATTGCAGAGATGATGGACGCTGCAACCTGCAGTGTGGTCGCGCTCTGGTGTGGCAGCACGGAACGTGCTTCTTCAATAGAAAGAAGTGAACCTGTCCACCAGCCGGTGAAGTCGTGACCAAGTAGAAGCACTCCCAGCTCATCGCGTCCGCTAATGATTTCATCATTCAACAAACGCTGCTTTGGCTGCATTTCCCAGTCACGCATCTGCAGCTCACGAACGGATGCGATCGCATCGTTTGATGGGCAGTATGCATAGTGAACGGTCGGACGATAAATGTCAACACCGTTCTCGTCGCGCACAGTGAGGTGATGACACATTGTGTATGCCTCGCCATGACGAATCACCATGCCGTGTGTTTCACCACATGGAACCCAGGAACGCACAAGTGTGTTCATGCCTGGCTGTGCGATGCAGATCTGATTGCTTGGACCATCGTCCTCGTGCTTGTAACCACGAGGAGGCAGTTGCTTCTCGTGTGTACCCCAACCAAGCTCAGCTGGCGCGATGCCTTCTTCATAGAAGCCATCGACCGACCATGTGTTGACGAACTCGTTAACTTCTTTCGGCTTATTTGAAATCTGTGTGTCACGTTCAGAGATGTGAATCACCTTGGTTCCGGTGAGCATTGCAAGCTTGTTGAACTCACCATTCGCCAACGCTTCTTCCAAACCTGCCTTGCGATCACCTGCAAGACCCTCGGCGAGAATCTTTGTGGTGATCTCTGCAAGTGCTTGCTTGACGAAGTGGCTGACGAGACCAGGGTTTGCACCGTGTTCAAGCACTGCGGTGGGGCCGCTGTTGCCGCCCCAGGCCTCAACCATTTTGCGCAATGACTGGTGACGAACATAGAGAGTGCGGTCCAGAGGATGCGTAGCAGCCATGTCCTCATACGGGTCCCACAACTCAACAGAGGTATTGAGGTAGCGAACGCCGTTCTCGTGACACCATGTCAAGATTGTCGGAGCATCAATGTTCCACGCGAGGTCGAGCAGCATGTCGCCGTCAGACAATCGTGCGGACAAAAACTCGTCGAGGTTTTCCTGAGTGACTCGACCAATCTCGTACTGCACACCTTGTGCAATGAGATTTGAGATGCGATCACGATTGTCGAGGAAGTCGACAACGGTGATGCTCTTTGGGTCAATCTTCACGTCTCGAACGAGAAGGGGGAGTGTGCATTGAGCAACACCGCCACAACCCAATACAAGGATGCGACGGGGGATGAGTGGTGTGACTGAACCGTTAATGGGTATCAATCACCTGATGAGTGCGCTGCAGCGCGGGGGTGAGTTGTGCCTTCATAGGAGTGAAAAAACTAACTGAATACTCCAGACAACGCACTACTTCTTTACGAAAGTCACAACTATGGGCAGGAATTGCCCCCTGAGTGGGTCGATTACCAATTAGTAGGCATGGACGCCGATACGGTTAATGCTCGTCATGACCAATTCCCCCATTACAACGCCTACGGGATTCGCTGCACTCGGAGTGCCACCCGAGGTTGATAAGGGACTTGCGGCCGCTGGTTTCGCCGCTCCCTTCGCCATCCAAACTGAAGCCATCCCAGTCGCCATGCGCGGCGTCGACCTGTGCGGTCGTGCTCGTACGGGTTCCGGAAAGACATTGGCCTTTGGTGTGCCGATGCTCTCGCGTATTACTAAGTTCAGCAAAGTGCGCGCACCCCGCGGATTAGTTCTTGTGCCCACGCGCGAACTTGCGTTGCAAGTCGCCGAGGTGTTGCAGCCAATCGGTAGAGAATGTGACCGCGTTATTTTGCCTGTGTATGGCGGTGCGTCACGTGAAGATCAAGTCGATGCGCTGGAGAAGGGTGTCGACATCATTGTTGCTACGCCACTTCGTCTCATTGACTTGATGAAGGGCGGCGAAGTTGAGATGAGTGACGTGCAATGCGTCGTTCTTGACGAAGCCGACCGCATGGCGGATGACGGCTTCACGCCACAAGTTGAATGGGTGTTGCGTCACGTCACTGGTGAACACCAGACGATGTTGTTCTCAGCAACTCTTGACGGCCAGGTCGGCAACCTCGTCCGTCGCTACATGAAGAACCCTGAAGAGGTTTCCATTGATGCACCAACAGACACAGTGGGCACGATGCATCACTTGTTCTTGGCGATTCACAAAATGGACAAAGACAAAGTCATCGCTGCAATTGTGGAGAGCACTGGCAAGACCGTGGTGTTCTGTGACACCAAACGTTTGTGTGACCGTGTGACGGAGAACTTGCAGGATCTTGGTGTGAACGCTGCGGCAATTCACGGTGACCTGACACAGGCAGCTCGTGAGAAGGCGATTGTTCGCTTCACAAATAATGACCTGAAGGTGCTGGTGGCAACAGACGTTGCAGCTCGTGGAATCGACATTGATGACGTGGCATGCGTGGTGCATTACGTACCGCCCATCGACACGAAGGCGTACTTGCACCGTTCAGGCCGCACGGCTCGAGCTGGCCGTGATGGTTGGGCTGTCACACTGGCTGAGTACAACCAGCACACAACTTGTCGCATCATTCAGCGTGCATTGCGTTTGGCAACGAACCCGCCGGTGGAAGTTTTCTCCAACGACAAGCGTCTGCAGGACCTCAACCTTTTCCTCTAAAGGGATTCAGCCAAACTGCGAAGGTGGGCCCGTGGTGGCTGGGAACCTTCACCCACCCTTCTGAAAGAATGGAGCGATTGTTTGGGAAGGGGTCTGAATGGGTACAGGTGTGAACACAGGTTTGAAGATTTCGTTTGTCGAGTCTCTTGCCGACACTGTTCCATCTGTCGTTCAGTATCTCAAGACATCTGATTACAGTCGGGATCTCTTTGATGTCGATCACCTCATAGTTCCCAATGCTGGTGTCCGTGCTTGGTTGTTGCAGCAAATCGCCTCGCAGGTAGGCACCAGTGCCCTAGGCAACGATGGTGTTGCTGCAAACGTATCCATCAAGTATCTGGGTGAGCTTGATGTGCTCATTGGCCGGCGCAACATGGGAGCAGATCCATGGGCTGTAGGTCCGCTATCAATGACAGTGCTGAGCGTGATCAACAAGCACACGGGGTCGTTCACTTCTCATGTTGAACGCATGGGTGGCGGTTTGAAAGCTGCGCGTTTGATGTCGGACCGATTCGACAAGTATCACGCACGTCGGCCATCGATGATTGTGGAATGGGAAGCTGGTCGTCCAAATTTGTCACCCATCGTCGGTGCAGATGCAGGTAATGGCGAATGCACTATCCAAGCAGTTCCGCTTGAACCAGCCGATGTGTGGCAATTTGATCTCTGGGGTTTAGTGCGGGAAGAAGTGGGCGTCGAGCCATGGCCAGTCATGGTGGAGAACATGCTCTCGAATCCCACACTTGTTGACGTTGAGAATCTCCCGCCACGCATTTTGGTGGTCGGTCTTCAATCGCTCAGTGTTCGCCATGTGCGTGCGTTGCAGTTGTTGTCGCATCACATGGAAGTCGAAGTGGTGTTGGTGCACCCATCGCCGGCATTGGCATTGCAATGGGCACTTGATGCTGCTCGCGTTCCTGTTTCGGCAGGCATTGCGCCTGACCCGGTTCGTGCGAACACATTTGATGACAACGTCGACTCAATGGTGTCCATGTGGTTGCGCGGTGCTCACGATGCTCAGATGGTGCTGGCTTCACAGGGTGTGTCGCCAGAAGTGCAAAGTCTTGCTGCAGTGGTTCCCGCGGAAGATCTACTTCATACGTTGCAGAACTCAGTTCGACAGGGTGTTGCACTGTCTGCAGAATTCATTCCAGGGGATCGTTCTTTCCAGGTTCACCGTGCGCACAATCTTGGTCGCCAAGTGGAAATTGCTCGCGACGCAATTCTTCATGCGTTTCACGACATCGAGAATCTTGAGCCGCATGAAGTCCTCGTGGTCTGTGCCGATATCGAGGCGGCATCACCATTGCTTGAAGCAGCCTTTAGTCGCGAGGTAGGTGGGAAGCCGTTGCCGTTCATTGTGGCCGACCGTGGTTTGCGTCATGTCGACGATGGCGCTTCATTGCTCGACAATCTGCTCACCGTCGTCACGGGGCGTTTCAGCATCACCGACATCATGACGGTGGCTGCGTCGCCATTGGTGATGCAAAAGTTTGGTGCTTCTACTGATGATGTGTCTTCGTGGTATCGCCTCATTGAACGCACCCGAATTCGTTGGGGTGCAACACCTGACCATCGCAAGCGCAAGGGTGTTGATTCGGAGGAAAGCGCACACACATGGGTAGCCGGATTGCAACGTGCATTAGTGGGTGCATTATTGCCCGATGCAGAACCTGACATTGATTTCGGTGGGGCAGTGCCTCTGCCAGACCTCGATGCAGCTGATCTTGAATCCGTCGGGCGTTTGTCGGCCATTGTTTCGGCAATGTCGTCGCTAGAGCAGTTGGCCAACACCACAGTGGAACTCCCCGTCGTTCAATGGGCAGATGCTGTGGAAGAAACACTTACATCATTGGCCATTAGTAACAAGGGCGAGCTTGACGATGCTTTAGAAGCCATTGACACTCTGCGTGGATATGTTCGGGATGCACGAGGCAAAGCAATTACAGATATCGCTGTCACTTTCGAACATTTTGTTGAGCAACTTCAGGAACAGATATCTAGTGCACCTGGTCGACAGCCATTGCGCACCGGGGCCGTCACTGCGACATCGACGGTGCCACTGCGCGGTGTTCCATTCAAAGTTGTGTGTTTACTTGGTTTCGATGAAGGCACGATGAGAACTGGTGAAACTGAAGGCGACGATCTTGCGGCGCGTCAGGTCTTCATGGGAGACATTGACTCGCGTATTGACCAGCGTCGCTCCATTCTTGATGCCATCTGCGCTGCATCAGATCGCGTGGTGATTACTTGTAACGGTCGCAGCATCAAGAACAACGCCGAAGTTCCTTTGATTACCCCGCTTGCTGAATTACTTGACCTGTGTGAGCGCTGTGGAGTCAAGGAAGACCCGAACAATAAAGGTTTCTTGCAAGTGGAATACCAGCACCCGCGCCACTTCAGTTCTCCTCGTAATTTTGTCGAAGGCGAAATTGTTCCCGGAATGGTGTGGTCGCATGATGACGTTGCATTGCGGTCCATCACTGAAGAACATGCGCAGACCCAGGCTGCGATTGAAGCAGAGGTTGCAGTCGCACGAATGACCGAATCAGAAAGCGAGGAGCCATATCGAGTTATTTCGCCACGCGAACTCGAGTCGTTTATGCGTAATCCGCTTTCGGCTTTTGTGCGGACCGGGTTGGGGATCAATACCTGGAATAACGAAGAAGATGACGAGCCAGCCACCATTCCACTAGAGCTGACACAGAAAGAGATTGGTTATTTGCGAGCCAATCTCGCTTCGGCAGTGCAATCAGGTTTCAGTGCATCACATTGGACAAAGGTCAATACCGCCGTCGGCAATATTCCGATGGGTGCATATGGATTACAACTGGCAGAAGAGATTGTCGGCCGTATCAGAGAACTCAGTGACGTTGCATCTGATTGGGGGATTCATTTAGATGATCTCATTCCGTATGAGGTACATATCCCATATGCCGGCGGAGAAGTCTCAGGCAACCTCATGGTGTATCCAGCTTCGGAGAGCCACATCGCGATTGTTGATCTTGGTAAGCGTTCCAGTAAATCCGAGACAAATCTGCGAAATCGTTTGGGATTGTGGCTCCTCCTCTTGCGAGCGTCGGGATATCACTTGGAGGGTGCCATTGCGGTTGTGATGGGGGAAGAGACTCGCAGTGGAGTGAAATATCCCACGACGCTCTGGCATTACGTGCAGCTTGATCCAAACATGAATCAAGAGAGCGCACAAAAGAAGGTGCAAGCCTTGGCCGCGATGTTTGAAGAAGGGGTGAAAGCTCCATTTCCAAAGTTCAGCGGAACCATCGACCTGGTTTTGAAAGGCGACGCCAAACGGGCAGAAGATGCTTTTGATAGCTATCTCTCCATGTC
>JBEDFA010000091.1:0-16672 GCA_041175365.1 Actinomycetota bacterium
ATGGGAAACATCACGCGAGCACGGAATGAATCCTGCAAGCGACCTGCCTTGTTCAGGAACCCAAGACCCACTTCGTTCAACATCGACGCTGGAGCGTTCAGGGCCTTACACAACTGATCCCAGTCGTCCGGTGCCCATCCGAGCTTGTAGGTACGCGCGACGTCTCCGGCCAGACCACGAGATCGTAAATATTCACGCGCAGCCCTGGCATCGGGAGCCTCTAAGAGACGCTTGTGATACCAGTCCACTGCACGTTCCATGAGTTCTTGCAGTTCTTTACGGTGTTTACGTTCACCATTGCCAGCGCCTGATGTGTAGTGCAGTTCGATGCCCGCTTTGCTAGCGATACGCTCGACAGCACCGACAAAATCAAGATGTTCAATCTGTTGAACAAATGTGAACACATCACCTTTTGCTCCACAACCGAAACACATGTAACGACCGGTTTCATCATTGACACTGAATGATGGTGTGCGTTCAGAATGGAACGGGCAGAGACCCACTTGACCGCGACCAGCTCGACGCAGTTGCGCGTGGGGAGACACGATGTCAGAAAGTGTGACCGCGGAGCGAACTTTCTGAATGTCGTCTTCCGCGATTCCCATGACACGAACAATAGTGCCATGTGGGGCTGTCTAGGACGGGCGACGATTCTCGATGACAGATGCCCCAATGGACGCAGAAAGAATGCCCACAATCACCAAAAGCGACCAAAGGGTCGACACATGCCAGTCCCAGAAGTAGACCACCACCATCTTGAAGCCCACAAAGGCCAAAATGAAGGCGATTCCACGCTGAAGGTATTTAAATCTCGAATTGACATCCGCAAGCAAGAAATACAGCGCCCGAAGACCAAGAATTGCGAAGACATTTGAGGCAATTGCAATGAATTGCTCACTCGTGACGGAAAGAACTGCGGGAACAGAGTCCACTGCAAACACGATGTCGGTCAACTCCACGAGAACCAACACTGCGAAGAGTGGCGTCGCGAGAAGACCATTGCGCTCATCTCTGATGAACAATGCATGACCACGAATCTCATCCGTCGACGGCACCACTTTTTTAAAGAGCTTTAAAGTACGGCCGTCGGATGGATTGAAATCATCGTCAGAATCATCACCTTTTGACAATTTGAAAGCCGTGTACACAAGAAAGAGGCCCATGATCAAAAGAGCCGGTTCAAAGATTTCAATCACGGCCAAGCCACCAAAGATGAATCCCGAACGCAAAACGAGGGCACCAAAGATCCCCCAGAACAAAACACGATGCTGGAACTGACGCGGAATCTGAAAGTGCGTGAACAGCATCGCCCAAATGAAGACATTGTCCACACTCAGGCTCTTTTCCATGAGGTAACTGCCGAAGTATTCCCCCGTCGCCGAAGCGCCAAATTGCCACGCAACAAAAACTGCAAAGAAAAGTCCAAGCCCAATCCACACCGAAGACTCAATAGCTGCTTCACGGATTCCAACGACATGGGCTTTTCGGTGAATGACAAGTAGATCTATAAGCAGAAGAACTGATATGACTCCGAGAAGAAAGACCCAATGCCATGGCTGCACATCGAGATCGACGTGCCCGTTAGTGGTTGGTCCGCTAGAGGAAAAAGTATTGACCAACCGCATCATGGAGGACAGTCTTCCCTATTTGGTTTCAGATGTGTATCCACGTGCAACACGTGCCAATGCCAAAGTGAATCCAATGGATGTCACAGTTCCAGCATCTTTGCCGTCGCTTTGTACACGGAATCCAACGCCCACCCCATCGCGAGGGATAGAGACCACAAGGACGGGAGCATTGGCTCCTCGTGAATCCATTCGTTCCACCAACTCTTGACCGGGATAGCAGCCCTTACTGAAACTCACAGATTCAGCGACAACACCAGTCGTAGCAGGAATGTCGCCAACGAGGATGTCGACACCCAGACGTGGCCATTGAGCTTCTACGCGGAACATATCAATATGAGGAACTTCGGTCTCTTCGCCATGCAATGGGAGTTGTGACTCTTCAGCGATGACATCAATGGCATCGTCGCCACCGCGATACGGAATGGCACGACCAGGTCCTGCACCGACGACACTAACGGCATCGGGGCCACGAAAGGCTCGCACCTTCCAATCGCTCATGCGCATCGCAACCTTCGAACGCAACACGAAACGTTGGAGACGAGTAATCAGAGATTCACCAAATCCGGCATCAACATCAAGTGTGTACACCGTGTCAACGTGACGCGTCACGCGCACTAGAGCGGTGACCTGTCCCGTGGGTTCCAACAACAAACTATGAATGCTGCTACCCACGGCCAGCGACGCAATGTCATTGGCAAGTTGGGAATGCAAGAAGGCACCCGCATCATCACCTTGAACGATGACAACATCACGGTCAATATCTGCCCAAACGATTCCGCTCATGCGTTTGTTCCTGCTTCTCGTCGACGTTGCGTCATGCGCACAGCTGCCGGAATGGTCGCAAGCAACGCACCCACTTTGTTGTGACACTCAAGATCTTCATCTTGCGGATCGCTATCGGCGACAATGCCTGCACCTGCCTGCAAGATGGCGCCCTTTGGACCCACAAACATCGTGCGGATAGCAATGGCCGTATCAAGGTTGCCCGAGAAGTCGACGTACCCGACAACACCTGCGTACGGTCCACGCTTGACTGGCTCTAGTTCATCAATGATTTCCATTGCACGAACTTTTGGCGCACCACTCACAGTTCCAGCAGGAAGTGTCGCACGTAAAACGTCGATAGGTCCGAGCCCTTCACGAAGGTCTCCCGACACCTGAGACGTGAGGTGCATGACATGGCTGTAGCGCTCGAGCGACATCAGCTCGTCCATCGTGACCGAGCCATACTTCGCCACACGACCGACGTCATTACGAGCAAGGTCGACCAGCATGATGTGTTCGGCGACTTCCTTCGGGTTCTCCCGCAGTTCCGACGCCAACTTGCGATCGTGCTCATCAGTGGTTCCGCGCTTACGAGTTCCAGCAATTGGGCGAGAAATCACGCGACCATTAATGAGTTGCACCATTGGTTCTGGCGAGCCACCCACAATGGTGAGACCCGGCTGCTTGAGGAAATACATGTACGGGCTGGGATTCACCTGGCGTAACACACGATACACATCAAACGGATCTGCTTCGAGATCAAGTTCGAACCGTTGTGCAAGAACTACTTGGAAGATGTCTCCTGCGCGGATGTATTCCTTCGCCACTTCCACTGCTGATCGATAACGACCATCGGGCATCGATGAGCGGGCAACAGGTAATTGTTCGCCAACGATAGGTGGCTCCACTGCAACGTATGGCAATGGTCGAGCAAGGTCGGCGACTGAAGCATGAACACGAAGTACCGCTGCGTCGTATGCCGCACCGATTTCATCCGTGGTGAGATCTGCGACAGGAACACTTTCCAAGAGGTACACACGTTGACGCCAGTGATCAAAGGCCGCAAGCGAACCGATGATGCTGATGGATGCATCGGGAACACCACGGTCGTCGGCAGGAACATTCGGCAAGTTTTCAATCTCTCGCACGACGTCGTAGCCAAGGTGCCCCATGAGGCCGCCCTGCAGTGGTGGAAGATCAGGGAAAATTGGCGCACGATAGATACGCAACAACTCTTCCATCGCAGCGAGGATTCCTTTATCAAGAGGAACGCTTGCAGGAATCTCACCTGTTGCCGTCAACATTCCGTCGCGCAAAGTGAGAGTTCCGCGTGGCTCACGCCCAACGAAGGAATAACGGCTCCAGCGCTCGCCATGCTCCACTGACTCCAACAAGAAACCATCGCCATCGCCGACCAGCTTGATGTACGCGGCAACTGGGGTTTCAAGATCGGCAAGAATTTGTGTCCACACTGGAACCACGGTGTGTTGACTAGCTAAGGCAATGAACTCTTCACGCGATGGCGTGATCACAGTGTCGAGCGACATCACTCGCTACCGAAAGATCGATAGAAGCAGGAGCGCTCGCCCGTATGACATGCACCCTTGCCTTCTTGTTCCACAACGAAAAGAAGCGTGTCGCCGTCGCAGTCGAAGTAAGCCTCTCGCACGAACTGACGATCACCACTGGTGTCACCCTTGCGCCACAATTCCTGACGGCTGCGACTCCAGTAGACCATGCGACCTTCTGCGAATGTCATCGAAAGAGATTCTGCGTTCATCCATGCCATCATCAGAATTTGGCCTGTCTCAGAGCACTGAGCGATGGCGGGGACAAGACCATCAGAGTTAAAGGTGACAGCATCAAGTTGGTCGGCTGTCGGCACAATCACACGGCCCTCTAATTCCTTCGACATCTGACTTTGTCCTTCCTCTGTAAGCGCTGCACACTGGCTGCAATCTGCGCTCACACGCCATAAGCACGGTACCGTCTGAGCCCGTGGCAGCCGAAACCGTTTACCTAGAAACCCTTGATGGGGTGACGATTGAGACCGATGTGGTGCGTACTGAGCAGTATCCAGCACGAGCTGTTGTCATCATTGCCCACCCCCACCCGCAATACGGCGGCGACCGCCACAATCATGTGGTGCGGGCTCTCCAGAGCGCAGCTGCCAATCTGCAGTGCCATTCCATCGCGGTGGACTTTCGTGGAGTCGGGAACTCTGGCGGACAACACGACAATGGCGACGCCGAGCGCCTTGATTTGGCTGCCGCCTGCGAACTTGCGGACATGATGGAACCGGACTGCCCCATCGTGATGGCGGGTTATTCGTTTGGATCCGTTGTCGGACTCAATGTGAGCAACCCCTTCATTGCAGCATGGGTAGCCGTTGCTCCCCCATTGCAGATGATGCAATCACTTCCGACCGCTGCAAACAATCATCGACCGAAGTTTCTTCTTGCCCCCGAGCACGATCAATTCACCAACCCAGTTCAATTGCGCGATTCTGTCAGCACATGGGTCAATACAACAGTGGTGGATCTTCCTGGCGTTGACCACTTCATTGCAGCGGATGCGCCGAAGGCATGCCATCAAATACTTGAGATGGCGCTCGACGCCATTTCTTAACGATCGTCTGACTACTGCACGGGGCGAACACGAATGCCACGTGATGTCATCACATCTTTCGCTTCACTAATCGTGTGATCACCAAAGTGGAAAATGGATGCTGCAAGCACGCCCGTGGCTCCACCATCAATAACGCCATCAGCGAGATGACCAAGAGTTCCCACGCCACCGCTTGCGATTACTGGAACACCAACAGCAGATGACACTGCTTTGGTGAGCGCGATGTCAAAACCATCACGAGTGCCGTCACGGTCCATCGATGTCAACAGAATCTCACCGGCACCTAAGGCCACTGCACGTTCCGCCCACTGCACAGCATCAAGCTCTGTTGCGGTGCGGCCACCATGGAGATACACCGTCCAACTGTTACGAGTCGCGTCCCACTTTGCATCGATGGCGCACACAACACACTGAGCACCAAATTCTGCAGCGATATCTGAGATCACTTCCGGTCGTTGCACTGCAGCAGTGTTCACGCTGACTTTGTCAGCACCGGCACGCAACATCTTGCGAGCATCGGACACTTCACGAATGCCACCGCCCACAGTAAACGGAATAAACACTTGCTCCGCAGCGCGTGACACAACGTCGACCATGGTCTCGCGACCATCAGACGACGCCGTGATGTCAAGGAACACAAGTTCGTCAGCACCCTGAGCGTCATAGCGAGCCGCAAGCTCCACTGGGTCACCCGCGTCGCGTAAGTCAACGAAGTTCACACCCTTCACCACGCGACCATTCGTCACGTCGAGGCATGGAATCACACGCGCAACGATGTCAGAGTTCATGACAACACCTTCACGGCATCGGCAACAGTGAGCTTGCCTTCATAAATTGCTTTACCCACAATGACTCCATCGAGACCCACGACCTGGGCAAGTTCTTCGATATGAGCAAGAGTTCCGACGCCACCACTTGCAACGACGGGGATGCTCGTCGACGCCACCGCACGTGCGAGCCCAACAACATCGGGACCCGTCAACATGCCATCACGGGAGATATCAGTGATCACGAATGCCGCAGCATCGGGGAATTGAGACAGAAGATCCTCGACACGCAAACCTGAAGATTCTGTCCAGCCATGCGTTGCCGCAATGCCATCACGATGATCAAGACCGACTGCGACGGGAACAATGCGTGCAACCACAGATACAAGCGATGGATCAGCCACTGCTGCGGAACCCATCACCACACGATTCACACCTGCATTAGCTAAGGCCTCAGCATCTGCTGTTCCGCGGACTCCGCCACCCACCTGCAACTGTGCACGGCCAGCAAGAGCCTTCGCCACTGCAGCGATGATGGGACGATTCACAGGTTCGGCACTCTTCGCAGCATCGAGGTCCACCATGTGTACCCACGTGGCGCCTTGAGCGACGAAAGATTCCGCGACTGCAACTGGGTCGTCGCCATACACGGTGCTGTCGTCATATTCGCCTTGACGAAGTCGAACAACTTTTCCACCAAGAAGGTCAATCGCGGGATACAGATTCATGACTTCACCGAGGTGACGAAGTTGCGGAGCAATCCAAGACCTGCTGTGGCTGACTTCTCCGGATGAAACTGCGTTGCAAAAACATTGCCCTTGCGGAACGCGACATTCAAAGTGTCGCCGTACTGAACAGTGGCCGCCACACATGCTGCATCTGTTGGCACACCATGCAATGAATGCACGAAATACATCCAGGGGCTTTCACCAAGACCTTCGAACATGGGGTCTCCTGAAGTGACCTTCAACTGGTTCCACTGCATCTGTGGGCGCTGCACCGTGGATGGAATCCATTTCACTTCACCAGAGATAACGCCGAGGCCACGAGCATCTGAGTCTTCTTCGCTGCCATCAAACAACATCTGCATTCCGACGCAGATGCCCATGAATGGAACACCGCTCGCGACTACATCAAGAGCAACAGATTCGAGCCCGACATCACGAAGTGCAGACATACAGGCACCAAATGCACCAACGCCTGGGAGCACCACAGCGTCAGCTGCAGAGACAACTGACGCATCAGAAGTCAGTACTGCTTGAGCGCCAACTTTTTCGAGAGCCTTTTGTGCTGAACGAAGATTGCCGATGCCGTAGTCGAGAACTGCAACACGTGGCCCTGCGGTCACGAAAGAACACCCTTGGTGGAAGGGACACCAGCCGAATCGACGCGAACAGCGTCACGCAAACAACGAGCAAGACCTTTGAAGGTTGCTTCGATGATGTGATGCACATTGCGACCAGCTTTGAGATTGACGTGCAAAGTGATGAGTGCTGAGGTGGCGAGCGATGTCACCGCGTGCTCGGCGAGCGAAGGATCAAAGGCTGGGTTACCAAGTGGAAGACATTCGGGCAGTTCAACATTCCACGCGACGAATGGTCGACCGCTGAGGTCAAGAGCGATCTCAACCAATGCTTCATCCAATGGGTACGAGCCACTTGCGAAACGACGAACTCCGGCCTTATCGCCGAGTGCCTTATGAAGAGCTTCACCGACACAGATGGCTACATCTTCCACCGTGTGATGTGTATCGATATGAAGGTCACCCTTGGCCTGGATTGAAAGGTCAAAACCGCCATGACGAGCCAACTGCTCCAACATGTGGTCATAGAACGGGATACCGGTGCTGATATTGGCTTGACCGGTGCCGTCCAAATCAATCGACACCTCAATAGAGGTCTCTTTGGTACTGCGAGAAACTTGGGCTGAACGTGCCATGTCTCTATTCTCGCCGCTGACAAGCCCGACCTTGCGGTCAATTTGTTAATTACGTGTCAATTAGGCGACGGCAACGGTCATTGCAGCCAGAAAAGCCGTGTTCTCGTCGGGAGCGCCCACCGTGACACGCAGGCAACCTTCGAGCCGAGCCCACGAACTGCAGTCACGCACCAAGATGCCCGCAGCCAGAAGTGACTTCCAGACATCCAAGGCATCAGCGGTACGGGGTCGAAACAGAATGAAATTTGAACCGCTTGGCCATACCTCAATATCGAGAGCTGACAGCGCGGACTCAATACGAGAACGCTCGGACTTGATGAGAGAGACGCGCTCCTCCATCTCTGCGGTAAACGAGAGGGCTGCTGTTGTCGCCGCTTGCTTAAACGAATCGAGATGATATGGAAGTGAAGCAATCTCAAGTTGTGCGATCATCCACTTCGGAGCAACCACATAGCCAACACGTAGCGCTGCCATTGACAATGTCTTCGAGAATGTGCGCGTGACGGCAAGAGCGCGATCCTCTGACACCATGTCCATTGCAGACCAATCAGAGAACTCTGCGTAGGCCTCATCCACCACAACGACGCCAGTGGCGTGCAGCAACAGCACTTCTAAATTCTCACGTGGCTCAACAAGTCCAGTGGGGTTATTTGGATTACAGAGGAATGTCACTGCAGGCGATTCGCGTTGCATCAGACGTTCAATCTCATTGGAATCAAGTGTGAAGTCGGCGCGACGCTCGCCCACCACAACTTCTGCACCTGTGACACGAGCAATCTGTGCATACATCTGATACGTCGGTTCGAAAGTCGCGACTTTCCGACCGTGGCCGCCGTATGTGAGCAAGATGGTTTGCAGCACTTCGTTCGAACCGTTTGCAACAAAGACGTTCTCAACCGAAATGTTGTGTCGTGCAGCAATGACAGCCCGCAGTTCAGTGGCGGCGCGATCGGGATAACGATTCCAATCAATCTCGCTTGCAACCTGAGCGAGTTTTTGCACCCAGCCTGCAGGAGGAGGAAACGGAGATTCGTTTGTGTTTAAACGAATCGGCACATCCACTTGTGCCGAGTGGTAACCCACCATCGCACGAATTTGGTCGCGAGGTTCGAAAATTGCCACGGGTTAAACCTAGTCAGATGCCCGTCAGGAACGAGCGAGCTTTTCGGCACGAATGAGTAAACGCTCGGCGGAGACAAGTGCACGTTCTGCCTCGTACATCGCACTCACGAGATCTTCGTGGTTCGGTCCAACAGCATCAAGAAGGCCTGCGACACGCGAGCGGTAACTGCCAATCGCATCTGCAGCGGCTCCAAGTTCGGCGCGAATCGTGTCTGTCATCGGTAAAACGCTACTGCCCCAAAGTCACTTGGACTTTGACTTCGTCGGCATATTGGACGACGGACAGATGTCTTCAAGTTCACAAATGTCGCATTTTGGTTTCTTTGCATCACACACACGACGTCCATGAAGGATGAGACGAAGAGAAAAACGCCCCCACTCCGCTGGAGGGATAAAGGCATTCAGCACTTTTTCTACCTTCACCGGATCTTCTTCTGTGGTGAGCCCGATACGGCGCGAAAGGCGACCCACATGCGTGTCGACGGCAAGACCAGGAAGGTCAAAGACAACACTTCTCAGAACATTGCCTGTCTTTCGCCCAACTCCAGGCAATGTGACTAGATCTTCCAATTCATGTGGAATGACTCCACCGAAACGGTCAGTGACTGCACGACCCATTCCAATCAGATTCTTTGCTTTGCTCTGATAAAAGCCAGTTGATCTCACAATTGCTTCCACATCGGCAGGATTCGCTTCAGCCAATGCCAGTGGAGTCGGATATTTCTTGAAGAGTTCTGGAGTCACCATGTTGACGCGCACGTCAGTGCACTGGGCCGACAGAATTGTCGCCGCCAACAACTCATAGGGGTTGGAATGAGTGAGTTCGCACTCGGCCCCTGGATACAAAACTGCAAGCCGCGAGGCCACTTCCTTTGCCCGCCCTGCTGGTGTTCTCGGCTTTCCCATGCACACGAAGGTACCCTGACTACGTGCGTTCACTCGAAATAAAGAGACACATGGACGCTGTCGCCATGGAAGAGGTGTCAGCCCTCATTTCAGCGGCTTGGCGCGCAGACGGGGCACGCCCACTGAACGACCATCTGTGGCTTGACCTACGCGAGGGCGGCCGTCAGGGCTTTGCCGGGGTCATTGCACGTGACAATGCCTCTGGACAGGTCGTGGGCTATTGCCAGGTCTCTCGCGGCAATGAGTCATGGTCACTTGACCTCATCGTTCACCCAGTGCATCGATACGACTCACTCGAAATTGCCCCCGACCTCATTCGCAGTGCCCTCAGTGTTGTTGCTTCCGAAGGTGGCGGCCATGTGCATTGGTGGGTGTTTGAACCAAACAACATCCATCGTCAACTTGCACAAGAAGTAGGGCTTCATCAAGGGCGCCGACTTTTGCAGTTACGTCGCACGCTTCCACTACCAACCGATGTTGTTGCAGAGATTGCAGATTTTGAATCCTGCGCATTTCGACCGGGCATTGACGAAGCTGATTGGCTTGCTGTCAACAACTCTGCTTTTGGTCACCACCCAGAACAAGGTGGATGGACAAGAGAAATTCTGCAGAGCCGAATGGCAGAACCTTGGTTTGACCCTGAAGGCTTCCGACTTCATCATGAAGGCAACGAACTGGGCGCATTCTGTTGGACAAAGATCCATAACGACACCGAACCAGCCGTCGGTGAGATTTACGTGATTGCCGCAAACCCTTCGATGTCCGGCCGCGGTCTTGGGCGGCGAATGGCCATTTCTGGCTTGCACTACATCGAACAAAAGGGCATTACCGAGGCAATGTTGTACGTCGACGCTGACAACGCTTCAGCACTTGCGATGTACACCGCACTCGGATTCACACCACATCACGAAGAACATGCCTTCGTGGGAGACATCGCAGCAGGAGCAACATCGTGACATCTTCTCTCTATCATCCAACGCGAGACGAGATTGCCAGCATTCTTGAAGGTGAACCGCGCTACCGACTTGATCAGTTGTGGTCTGGTTTGTACACGCAGTTCCAGCACCCCGCTGACATCACCACACTTCCTGCTGCATTACGCACACGAATCTCAAATGAATTACCCGAATCGCTCATCGAAGTCACGCGCTCCACGAGCAAAGACGGGGACACGGTGAAATTCCTGTGGAATCTTGTTGAAGGCAATCACCCCATTGAGACCGTGCTCATGTACTACGACGACCGTGCCACTGTCTGTGTCAGCACACAAGCTGGATGTGCGATGGCCTGTGGTTTCTGCGCAACAGGTCAAGCTGGCTTTAATCGCCACCTCACCATCGGTGAAATTGTCGAGCAAGTTGTTCGTGCAGCACGTGAAGCTGCCGTCCATTCCCGACGTATCGACAACATCGTGTTCATGGGCATGGGCGAACCACTTGCAAACGAAGCATCCGTTTGGGGCGCCGTTGAGCGCATTCATGGCGATATCGGCATCTCTGCCCGTCACATCACCATTTCCACCGTTGGAATTGTGCCAGGTATCAAAACGTTGACATCGCGACCTTTGCCAGTGAATTTGGCGGTGTCCCTGCACGCTGCACGCAATTCACTTCGTGATGAGCTTGTACCCATCAACCAGCGCTATCCACTGGAAATGTTGATGCAGACCTGCCGTGATTATCTGTACGAGAAGCGTCGACGTGTCAGTTTCGAATGGGCAATGATCTCCACAGTGAACGACACTGATCGCGATGCACACGAGTTGGCAGACCTGTGTTTGCAATTGTCACCTGCAGCACACGTGAATCTCATTCCGCTTAACCCCACACCGGGCTGGCCAACAATCGGAAGCTCCCCTGCCCGTGTAGAGGCATTTCAACGTTTATTGCGCAGCCTCGGAGTGAATGCCACTATTCGCCAGAATCGTGGTACTGAAATTGCTGCTGCGTGTGGTCAATTAGCGGCTGGCCAACCTGTAACCATCTTGCCCAAGCGAGTGCTCTAACGCAGATACTTAGGGTTCGCTACACGAACCTTGTCTTCAATGACAGGACGAAGTGCGGCGATCAGTGCTGCAACATCAGCGTCAAAGTCTCCTTGGCGAATCTTCTGAGAAAGCTCAACATCGTTCTCGACGCCGAGTCCGCGAAGCACCTCTTCATGTCGTTCTTCCATCGGAGCGCCTAACTGCAACTCGCGGTCAACAATGTCCAACATGTTCATCGCAACTCGCAGATGAAAGGTGAGTCGCGATTCAACACCCTTGGCAAGATCTTGTTCCATCCACTCACGAACTGCTTGCACTAGTTCACTGGCAGTGGGGCGGTCATGTGGAGCTGTCATTTCACCATCTCCTCGAGATATTCAAGAAGGTCATATTCGTTCTCACACACACGACGGCCAATTGCAGCCAGTTCATGACTGCGAGCGATCCCTTGTAAGTGAGTTGCCGCTTGGCGAATACAGATGATGCCCCACTTCAAGGTGCCCAACACCTCCCACCAACGCACTGCATCTAGTTGTGGACGAATACCAGAGACATTCTCGTAGGCATCAAAGAGTTCTTCGTATGACCCGATTCCGGCGACAGGATTTGATCCACTAAAGCGCCATGCACGAACACACAACCAACCCAGGTCTTCCATGGGGTCACCAATGTGCGCCAACTCCCAGTCAAGAACTGCAGTCAGCCCCGATGAGTCCACCATGATGTTGCCCAATCGCAAATCACCATGGACCAATGTGCGACGGTCCTGCGACGGACGGTTCTGTTCCAGCCATCGAAACGCGATTTCAAAGACAGGATGAGGTTCGCCGAGTTCATCCATCACGTTGCGATACATGATGAGCTGATCGGGTCCTGGCAGGCCCGGAACATCTTCCTCTTTCACCATGTGCGTGCGAGCTGCTGCGGCACCAAGTTGAGATGCGAGAACTGTTCGCGCGTGTGAGAACTCATCATCGCGCAGAATTTTGCGCGCAATAGTTTCGCCTTCCACCGCTCGCACAATCATGAAGGGTCGCTCCAGAGCATCAGAAGCAGATCCATCAAAAACCATCTGGGGAACGGGAACACCCGCCACCTGCGCTTGCAGCAACACCTGTGGTTCGAAACCCAAACCACCAGGATGACCGGGCCGCACTCTTTGCATGACATACCGCTGGCCGTCGGCGGAGAACATCCAGGTTTCACGCGATGCCCCACCTGTGAGGCGACGTAAATCATCAACGGATGACACATTCATCACCTGCGCAATACCTTGCGCTAGTTCGCCGACACCCCCGTGAGCCATGCCCTACTTTGCCATGCAACTCTTCACCGACCACTACCGTGTTCGTGATGCCAATAGCCGATGCTTCTCCCGTGATTGAGATTGATGGCGTATCCATCATCCATGGAACGCGGGCCACAGTGGACAACGTCTCCATCAGCGTGAAGCCTCATGACCGTTGGGTGATTCTTGGCCCTAATGGTTGTGGCAAAACCACTTTGCTGCGTGTGATGTCGCTCTATCTCCACCCATCAAAGGGCGATATCCGAATCAATGGGCAAGCCCTTGGCACATTTGATATTCGGCCTGTTCGCCCTCGCCTCGCATATGTCTCCGCTTCTTTGGCAACAGAACTTCGCCCAGCCCTTACATCGTTAGAAATTGTGATGAGCGCGAAGAATGGTGCATTAGAAGTCTGGTGGCATGAATACGACGAAGTCGACAGAGCCAAGGCACGCGAATGTCTCGCACGAATGGGCGTTGTGCAACATGCCGATACTCCGATTGGCGCGTTGTCCTCTGGAGAACAACAACGAGTTCTACTCGGGCGCGCACTGATGACAGACCCCATCGCAATCTTGTTGGATGAACCAAGCGCACGTCTGGACCTTGGCGGACGTGAACACCTGGTGCGACTTCTTGATGAGTTCTCTCGCGAGAACCCATCACTTCCCTCCGTTGTCGTCACTCATCATGTGGATGAGATCCCCGCATCAACAACTCATTGCGCACTCATGTGCGATGGCAAGCTGATTGCTGCAGGTCTTCTCGATGAAACCTTGACCTCGGAAAACCTCACGGCAACTTTTGGAATGCGCCTGGTCGTTGAACGTCGCCCGAATGGACGACTCGGCGCTTACGCCCCCTGAACAGCGCGTACGAGTCCAGCTTTCCCTGCATCTACTTGCGAGGCAAGGACACGATCCAGAATTCCTGCAGCCCACAGAGTGCCGCCATACGACAAATCGATTGTCACATTGGTGCCAGAAGCTGACGGGGTGATGGACACCCGCATCACCCATGGTGAATGCTGGCGGCCGTCATCTTCGTCACGCTCAAATACGATCACGTTTTCCTCGTTGATTGTGCGGCGCATGCGAAGCATCTTGGAACGGGCAAAAACCCCGACCTTGGCGCGCAGTTCAACGGACCAAATATCGGATGCCAACGCAGACACATTGTGCACCATGGGCATCCATGTCGGATACGACGCAAGGTTTTCCACAAAGGGACGCACCACTTCTAAAGGTGCAGGCACATCAACTGTCGATGAGAAGTTCATTCCTCATCTCCTTTTCGCTGCCCAAACGCCCGACCTAGTAGTCGACCGAGCACTGGCTGCTCTTCTTCATCGTCTTCGCTGTAAGAACCTGTTAGTCGTGGTGACCAAGGAATGGCACGAGTTTCATCGGGGTCAACTTCCCGTGACTCTGGCTGAGGAGCCGGCGCTGGTACGGATGCATCTTCCGCAACTGCTGGTTCTTGTGGGGCTGGTTCTTGCGCCTTCTCAATCTCAGCGAGTTCTTCTGCGATTGTCTCGAACAAGGTCAACTTTTTGTTCTTCTCTTCGGCCGTTGGCGCGACCTTGGCAGCCTTCTTTGGCTTCTTCACAGGTTCAGATTGCGGCATGTCCGCTTGGCGAAAAAGTTGTGGAACCGCTTGGCGGCGATCATCCACCGTCCAACCGCGAGGAACAGAGATGGCGTCTGCATGGCGCCGACACAAACGACCAGCGAGTTCACGCTCGGGAATGGGCCGATTGTCGACCCACACAAGAAGTGCAGAATTGTCGATGCCGTAGGAGACCTCTGCCGGAGCAGCACACCCAGGTCGCTCACATAATCTCCGCACGACGTAGAAACTAGTTCCGTTTCAGCGGGAGCGGACTGACCACATTGGGTCATATGTCCGAGGAAACATTGGTGGGCACGACGGGACTCGAACCCATGACCCCCACGGTGTGAACGTGGTGCTCTAACCAACTGAGCTACGCGCCCTTGCGGGACTGTCAGATTACCTAGGGACCCTGCGTCTCCCACTTGTTGGTCGCCAGAGACGAGTCAACGCAGGCGATCCCCATGCCTTGGCGGTCCAAATACCCCATGGTGTCCGAAGGACAATCCCGATCAAAGGCGACCAACTGGCGAACAAAACCATCGTGCTCGTTCTGGCAGGCAACTTCTTTCACAAACCGTTCAGCATCAATTGCAATACAAGAACCCACCACGAGAAGGTTGTCTGGAACCTCGGGTCCTGTCGGTTTTGCCACCGCGTGCATGAACAACACACCCACAATTGCTACGACGCCAAAGAACAAGATTCCGCGCCAAGGAAACCGTGCTGGCTGCACAAACGCTGACCGATGTTCCTCTGCATAATCTTTGACCGACTGATGGCTTGTTCTTGATGTCGGCTCTTCTGGCCGAAGAGAACGGTCATAGTCACGACGCTTCGAGGAATCCGACAGAACGGACCACGCCTGATTGATTTCAGACATCCTTCGATCTGTCGAAACACCGTCTGCAAGATCCGGGTGATGCTGTCGCGCAAGAGAACGAAAAGCAGTTCGAATTTCGTCGGCGGATGCCGATGGAGAAACTCCTAAAACTTCGTAATGAGTTCGGCTAATAGCCATGACGCACATCGACTAAGCCGATGAGTTCTTCGCCCGCGATGTATCGCTGCACATTTGTGGTGATTCTCTCGGAAAGTAGCGGAACCGCCATCTCAGGAGTGTTCCCCACATGCGGCGTGATGATGCAGTTGGGAAGATCCCACAGTGGATGACCATCGGGAAGTGGTTCCGTTGGGTCTGTCACATCTATAGCTGCACCACCGATGATTCCGTTCTGCAATGCCCACACCAAGTCGTCCATCACAATGTGTCCACCGCGAGCAACGTTCACAATCCATGCATGTGATTCCATGAGCTCAAATTCAGGCCTTCCAATAAGGCCGACAGTCTCAGGTGTCAGTGACAGTGCAAGGAAAACAACATCTGCACCAACAAGAGCATCAACCAAATTCTCCGTGCCAACAACAGTGTCCGCACCTTCCACATGTTCCACTGTTCGACGAACAACCGTGATGTTGCATCGGAACGGAGTCAGTAAACGAATAAGAGATTCTGTAATTCCACCACCACCAACAATGGTGATGGAAGCGCCCAACAGGTTGCGGCCTACAGGTCCCGACCAAGACTTTGCACGCGCATAGTCAGCCACATTGCGAAGTCCTGCAAGAGCGAGAGCCAATGCATGTTCTGCAACTGGCTCTGCATACACACCCTTGCCACATGTCCACGTACGACTGTCATCAATGACAGGAAGAAAGCGTTCAACTCCAGCAAAAGGAACCTGAATCCATTCAAGGTGATCATTGGCATCAATAAACGCCTTCAAGCCTTCTGCGTCTCGCGCAGCAGTCCATACAGCGGCGGTTGCTTCAGATGGCGGGGCGACAACAGCACCACCAGCAATGACAGCATCTGTAATCCATGCCGGAGATGACTCCGGCGCGATGGTAATTCGGCCTTCCCTCGACATGATTTACCCCTTGGCATCCGAGCCGTTATTGAGACGGTTTCGACGCGATTCGATAATGAGTCCACCGACCATGATGGCAATGCTTCCCATCAACAACATTG
>JBEDFA010000092.1:0-22139 GCA_041175365.1 Actinomycetota bacterium
CCACGGGACGACCCCTTAGAGCCGCCAGAAGACGAACGAGAACCCTTGCCAGACATGACTCAAAAGGTACTAGTGGGGTGAACTGACGTTCGGGATACCTCCCCGAACCCCTTGCGCTGGCAGGAATTCCGAGATTTAGGTGGTCATGACGACAGGAACGATCATCGGGCGACGCTTGGTGCGATCGCTGACGAACTTCCCTGCTGCTTTGCGCACGACGCGCTCCAGGCCATCAATGTCATTGATGCCATCATCGAGGGCCTTCACCAACTGCTTCTCAATATGGGCCTCGGCCTCATCAAGAAGACTGTCGGCCTCTGGTGCATACACCCAGCCACGCGTGATGACTTCAGGTCCGGTGATGACTTTGTGGTTTGCTGCATCGACTGTGGCCACGATGACAACAACGCCTTCCTCTGCAAGCACGCGACGGTCGCGCAGGACGCCCTGACCCACATCGCCGACGATGCCGTCAACAAACAAATAACTTGCGGGCACTTTGTCTACGAATGCAAGACCATCGTCGGAGAGTTCCAACACATCACCATCGGTGGCTTGCAACACTTTGTCCTTGTCGGCGCCCATCACAACTGCAAGTTCTGCGTGCGCACGCATGTGGCGGAACTCGCCATGCACGGGCACGAACCATTCAGGACGAAGGATGGAGTGATACGTCTTCAACTCATCGGCTTGCGCATGGCCAGTTGCGTGCACATCTGCGATTCCGCTGTGCACAACCTTTGCGCCTGCGCGCATGAGACCGTCAATCACGCGGTTCACGTTTCCTTCGTTTCCAGGAATCGCATGGCTGGACAAAATGATGGTGTCGTCCTCGCCTACTGTGAACCATCGGCTTTCGCCACGAGACAACAACGACAACGCAGACATCGGTTCACCTTGTGAACCAGTGGAGATGATGCAGATGTCTTCTGGCTTGTAGTCGTGCACGTGTTCCACGTCAACGAAGGCACTTGCCGGAACATCAATCAGTTTGAGATCAATCGCCAAAGCAATGTTCTTCTGCATAGAGCGTCCCATAAGGCACACTTTGCGACCGTGATCGAGTGCAGCTTCAATCACCTGTTGCACACGGTGAATATGACTGGCGAATGATGCCGTGATGATGCGACGATCGCGATGTTCGTAGAACAACTGTCGAAGAACGGCGCCAACGCTCTTCTCGCTTGGTGCGTGACCATGTTCTTCGGCGTTGGTGCTGTCGCACATCAACAAACGAATACCGACGGTAGATGCAAGTTCACCGAGACGTGCAAGGTCTGTGCGGCGATTGTCGACTGGGGTGAGATCCAACTTGAAGTCACCAGAATGAACAATCACACCCTGTGGCGTGTGCACGATTATGGCGTGTGCATGTGGCACCGAGTGCGTCACCGGCAGGAACTCAACATCAAATGGGCCAATGTTGATGCGCTCTCCGTCACGAACCGTCACAAGGCTTGTCTTCTTCAGCAAGCCTGCTTCTTCAATGCGGTTACGCGCCAAGCCCAAGGTGACTGCAGACCCATAAATAGGAAATTCCAATTCACGAAGAAGGAACTGCAAGCCACCAACGTGATCTTCATGACCGTGTGTAGCAACACAACCCACGATGCGATCTTTGTTTTCAATCAAGAAGGTGAAGTCCGGCAAGACCAAGTCAATGCCATGCATGTCTGCATCGGGGAACATGAGTCCGCAGTCGATGAGTAGCAACTTGTTGTCCTGCTCGAGGACCATGCAGTTGCGGCCGATCTCGCCGAGACCGCCGAGGAAATAAATACGTACTGGAACTGCCATGAGTTAGCCGCGAAGTGCGGTACGCGCCTTCTCGAGATTCGAAAGAACCTCACGAGCACGCGCATCAAGTCCTGCAGGTGGTGGACCCATCGGCAAGCGACACACACCCACGTTGAAGCCAAGTTCGTTCATCATCACCTTTGATGGAATCGGATTTGGATTCGCATCTCCGGTTTCAAACGCATAGCTCTCCAACAAGATGTCGTTAATTGCACGAGCCTTCTTCACATCACCGCTCTTGAATGCTTTAATCATGAGTTGATGTTCTGGTGCACTCCAGTGTGTTGCCACACCGATAACACCTGATCCGCCATACGCAAGGAACGCGAGCGTGAGACCGTCATCGCCGGAGTACAACTCGAAGTCCTTTGGCACCATTGCCATGAGGTTCGCTGCTTCTGCAGGGTTACCTGCAGCGTCCTTCAGTGCTTTTACGTTCTTCACGTTGTTCGCAAGGTACGCGAGTGACTCTGTAGAAATTTTGCGCCCTGTGCGCACAGGAATGTCGTACACAACAACAGGCAACGACGTGGCGTTTGCCATCGCTTCAATATGGCCAATGAGACCCGACTGCGGCGGACGGTTGTAATACGGGCCGACTGCGAGGATTCCCGCAGCGCCCATCTTCGTGACCTCTTTTGTGAGATGCACGGAGTGTGCAGTGTCGTTCGAGCCACTGCCTGCAATCACCGGAATAGTCACAGCACCAATGACGGCTTCCCACAGTGCCAACTTTTCAGGGTCGGTCAGGGTCGAGGATTCACCCGTAGTACCAGAGATCACGAGACCGTCGTTGCCATTGTCTTGCAACCACTTCGCGAGACGAACTGCCTCAGCAATGTCGAGTGCGCCATTGGCATCGAACGGCGTGATCATTGCCGTGAGAACTTGTCCGAAAAGGGCCATGCCCCCATTATGACCGACCGAGGTCGACCACACCGCCCCCGATTCTGATGCCGGACTCAGTTCGCTGACAGAAATACCAATAGGTAGGATTTCCATCGCCCAATCCCTTCCGAAAGGAAACACCATGCGCAAAATCGCGCTCACCCTCTCCATCTCCGGTGCATTGCTGCTCGCAGCATGCGGCGGTTCATCCTCAAGTGACACCACTGAGGCCGCCAAACTTGCTGCCGGTTCCGGCAACGAGTGCACCGCTGGCAAGACCCTTAACGATGGTGTTCTCACCATTGGTACAGGCTCCCCTGCATACGGCCCATGGGTTGTCGACGACAAGCCAGAGTCAAAAGAAGGCTTTGAAGCAGCAGTTGCATACGCAGTTGCAGCAGAACTTGGCTACTCCGATGCAAACGTCAAGTGGGTTCGCACCACATTTGACGAGGCAATCCAACCAGGCAAGAAGAGCTTCGACTTCAACTTGCAGCAGTACTCCATCACCGAAGAGCGCAAGCAGACTGTTTCGTTCAGCGATGGTTACTACACCACCAACCAGGCAATCGTTGGCCTCACTGATTCCGCTGCAAAGGGCGCAACCACCCTTGCAGACATCAAGAAGCTCAAGCTTGGTGCACAGGCCGGAACAACCAGCCTTGACTACATCACCAATGTGATCAAGCCAGACACCGAGCCATTCGTGTACGACGACAACGCAGGCGCAAAGGCAGCTCTCGAAGCCAACCAAATCGACGCAGCAATCTTCGACCTACCCACCGCTCTTTATGTGTCGGCTGTTGAAATCGAAGGATCCGCTGTTCTCGGACAGTTCCCTGCAGACTCGACTGCAACAGCAGATGAATTCGGCTTAGTCTTCGACCTTGACAACCCACTCGTGTCTTGTGTGAACACAGCACTTGCAGCGATCAAGGAAAGCGGTTCTCTCGCAGAGATCACCACAACCTGGTTGTCCAGCAAGGCTGAAATCCCCGTCATCAAATAACGCTTCGTAACGCTGCACGACGACTGATTGAAGATGGCTACCACCACCAGTCGTCGTGCTGCCTACGAGCAAGCACGTAAACGTCGCAGCATCGCGGTCGCTACGGTCAGTTCTCTGATCGTGGTGACCGCGATTGTGCTTCTCGTGCCACAAATGCCTCGATGGGAACGAGTACGCCAATCGTTCTTCAATGGCGAACGATTCCGTGATTCGTTCCCACGACTGCTCGACGCATTTCTTCTCGACGTCAAAATTTTCGCGTGGTCAGCGCCGCTGATCCTGATTCTCGCCATGTTGGTCGCCATGGCTCGCAACTCGCGTTCGCCAGCGCTCTTTCCGTTGCGCGCGCTCACGATTGCGTACACCGACATCATGCGCGGTGTCCCCATTATTTTGTGGATCTACCTCATCGGATTCGGAGTCCCCGGCCTAGGCCTTGATCGACCCTGGAACAGTCCACTCCTCTGGGGCTCTGTCGCCCTCATCCTCACGTACGCCTCATACGTTGCCGAAGTGTTCCGTGCTGGCATTGAGAGTGTGCACGAATCACAACGCGCAGCTGCTCGATCGTTAGGCCTCTCCAACTGGCAAACAATGCGCTTTGTCGTGATTCCACAAGCAATTCGCCGCGTCGTGCCACCGCTGATGAACGACCTCGTCAGCTTGCAGAAAGACGTGGCGCTTGTCAGCCTCATCGGCCCCATCGAAATTCTTCGTCAGGCCGGCATCGACAAATCAAAGTTCGCCAACTTCACGCCATTTATTGGCGCCGCCGTCATCTTTCTCTGCATCACCATTCCACTCACACGCACGACCGATTACCTCATGGAACGCGAGCGTCGCCGCACGACAGGAACACGAGTGCGATGACCAGCAAACTTTCACTTCGAGATGTCAGCAAGGCATACGCAGGACACATCGTTCTTCACGGCGTCAGCCTTGATATTGCCGAAGGATCCGTTGTCACACTGATTGGACCAAGTGGTTCAGGCAAGAGCACCTTGTTGCGATGCATCAACTTGTTGGAA
This sequence comes from Actinomycetota bacterium, assembly GCA_041175365.1. Classification (GTDB taxonomy): domain Bacteria; phylum Actinomycetota; class Acidimicrobiia; order Acidimicrobiales; family Ilumatobacteraceae; genus UBA2093. The sequence continues at coordinate 4,723 of JBEDFA010000092.1, forward strand.
CCAATCGACGACGGCGAAATCTTCCTCGACGATGTCGACATTTCGATTCCTGGCTTCGACGCCAACCCCGTTCGTCGACGCATTGGCATGGTGTTTCAGAACTTCAACTTGTTCCCTCACATGTCGGTGATGGAAAACATCATCCTGTCCCCTACTCGCACCCTCGGCATCAACAAACCAGTTGCTCGGGCAAAAGCGATGGAACTGCTGGAGCGTTTTGGTTTGGCAGACAAAGCAGATTCGTATCCGGACCAACTCTCCGGCGGTCAACAGCAACGCGTGGCAATTGTGCGCGCACTTGCCATTGAACCTGAAGTGCTCCTCTTGGATGAGATCACCAGCTCGCTTGACCCCGAATTGGTTGGCGAAGTTCTTGATGTCGTACGCGAACTGAAAGCATCCGGTATGACGCTCATTCTTGCAACGCACGAGATGGGCTTTGCTCGCGACACCAGCGATGTGGTGTGCGTTCTTGATGGTGGACACATCATCGAACAAGGTCCACCCTCACAAGTGTTTACCGCACCACAATCAGAGCGTGCTCAGCAGTTCCTGCAGAGCATCATTAACTCTGGCCGCTTGTAAGACATGCTCCGCCGCATCTCATTAATTTTTGTCGCCGCACTTGCAGCGGTTTCCCTTGCCCTTGCCCTGACAGTGAACTGGGCATACTCCGAGATATTTAACACTTCGAAATTTGTTCAGACCTCGGACACCATTTTTCAGAATTCCTCAGTCCAAGAAGAAGTGGCTATAACGCTTGTTGACTCCCTTACTGGCGACATACAACTTCCACCAGTTCTTCTTTCACCCCTGAATAAATTGGCAACACAAGTCGTTGCTTCAGATGAATTCCAGGAATTCTGGTCTCAAGCAATTCGCGCAGTGCACCAACCCTTGGTGGCGCAGCTTCGGTCCGACACACCGATCGACAAAGTTTCAGCCAGCAAGGTCGACCTCACCGAGATGGTCAATGTTGTACTTACCGATCTACGCGCTCAGTTTCCCAAATTGGCATCTCTTCTTCCTGCGGAAGCCCCCCTGACCCAATTTGAACTGCTCAGTGGCGAGAACCTGGAATCTGCTCGCAGCATTGTTCGGCTTGCCACCATTTTGCGATGGTCCCTCATCGCTCTTGCCCTGTTGCTGCTGTCTGTTCTGACAATCCTTAAAAGAAAATCAGTGCGGCCTACGCGCGTTCCAGCAATCAGTTTGTCCGTGGGTGCATTCATGGCACTCATCACAGCAATGGCCTTACCCGTCACCATGCAGGCATTGGTGGACAGTCAGTATTCAAATACTGCACGTACGGTTGGATCATTAATTTCAACGTCGCTTCGAAATCAATCGCTGCTTCTTTTAATTATTGGTGTCAGCGTTGTCTCAGCAACTGCACTTCAACAAGTACGCGCGCGCCTAATGCAATTACGCAGTAGGTAGCTGATAGTTCTCGAACTGCTCGCGCAATGTCTTCTTGGAGAACTTGCCCACTGATGTCTTTGGCACTTCAGGAATGAAGACCACGTCATCAGGCATCTGCCACTTAGCCAAACGTGGAGCGATGAACTCCAGAACGTCTTCCTTCGTCAACTCCTCACCAGGCTTCACCACGACACATGCAAGTGGGCGCTCGCTCCACTTTGGATGAGGAACACCGATGACCGCAGCTTCAGCGATCTTTGGATGAGCCATCAATTCGTTCTCGACATCAACAGATGAGATCCACTCGCCACCGGACTTAATGAGGTCCTTGGTGCGGTCGACCAAACGAATGCGACCCTTTGAATCAACCACCGCAACGTCACCAGTACGCAACCAACCATCTTCAGTGAAACTCTCACCGGAACGTGGGTCGTTGTAATAGTTCGACGCAATCCATGGACCTGCACACTGCAACTCACCGCTTGTCTCGCCATCCCATGGCTGTGGTGTTGTGGTGCCTGGCTCAACAACACGCATCTCTACGCCGAAAGCAATAAGGCCGACGGTCGTGCGAAGTTCAGCTTGTTCTTCATGCGGCAACGCAAGGTCTGCCTTAGACAATGTGCACACAGCAGCAATGGGACTTGTCTCTGTCATGCCCCATGCCTGCAAGATCGGCAATCCGGTCTGCTCGCGATATGCCTCGCTGAGCGCCTTTGGCACTGCAGAGCCACCGCACGGAATGCTGCGCAACGAAGAGGTGTCACGACCCTTGAGCTCTGGCAACACCGCCATCCAGATAGTTGGCACACCAGCAGCAACAGTGACCTTTTCTTCAACGATAAGGTTTGCAACAGCAGGGCCCGAAAGGTCTGGACCTGGCATCACAAGGTCTGCACCTGAAGCAACACCTGCGTGCGCAAGACCCCATGAGTTTGCATGGAACATTGGAACCACAGGAAGAATCACGTCGGACTCGCGAGCACCAAGTGAATCAACAGTCATTGCACCCATCGTGTGCAAGTAGGTGCTGCGATGGCTGTACACCACGCCCTTGGGGTTACCCGTTGTGCCACTGGTGTAACACATGCTGGCTGCTTGGTTTTCGTCAATGTTCGACGGCCACACTGCCGGCTTCGCAGCAGCAAGAAGCGCTTCATACTCGTGCACCTGGAAACCTGGCACTGAAGTCGGCACTTCGCCCTTGCCGTCGTACATGAACACCAAATGCTTCACTGTGGTGAAAGTTGAGAGCAATGGCTCAATCAACGGATAGATCGAAGTGTCAATGAAGATGACTTCATCTTCAGCGTGATTCACAATGTAGGTGAGTTGCTCTGGGAACAAACGAATATTCAGAGTGTGCAGAACGCGACCGCTACACGGTGCAGCGAAGTACAACTCAAGATGGCGCTGCGTGTTCCATGCGAATGTCGCAACGCGACCAAGGTTGGAAATGCCGAGAGTGTCGAGCACCGATGCAAGGCGGCGTGTGCGCTCTGCCCATTCGCCGTACGTGATGCGCTCGCGACCAGTTGCCGTGGCAGTCACGATCGTCTTTTCGCTGTGGTACTTCTCCGCACGGTCAAACAGATAGTTGATGGTCAACTGGGTTGGCTGCATTAAGCCCTTCATGGTGTTCCCCTACGTCAGGTGGCTGTCGCCACAACTCTCAAAACCGTAGCAATTGGACGACGGCAACAGAGAGCCTGTGGGCACTACGGTGGACCGAATGCGTCGCCTCCTCGTGGTCATTACTTCCCTTCTCTTCGTCGCAGGAACAATCGGCAGCAATATCGGACCAGCCTTGGTGGATAACCACCCCATCCTCGTCCTTCTCCTCAGCTCGCGAAACAGAAACCTCTTTGGCTCTGTCCCATTCATCGATGCATTGCCTTTCTTCACCATCGGGTTTTTCCGTCTCCTTGCTGCGGCATCAGCGCTCTATTTCACGGGCCGTATCTTTGGCGAACGGGCCCTGCGGTGGACCGAAGCCCAGGTGGGCGAAATGCCACGTATCTATCAGTGGACCGAACGCGCCACGGTGCGTGCTGGATGGCTCGCTGTTCTCCTGATGCCAGGCTCCAACATCGTGTGCCTGCTTGTTGGCCACCTGCGCATGGCCCCGAAGAAGTTCTTCGCGCTCATCATTCCCGCAATCATGATTCGCCTCACCGCTGTCTGGTTCGGCGGCAAGGCCCTCGAAGATCAAATCCGCTCGGTTCTCGACTGGATCGATCAGTACCAGTGGTGGATTGTCGGTCTACTTTTCGCCGTCTCCTTCTTTCAGGCATCCCGCAGAAAGTCTCCTGGCGCACCTGAGGCTTGAGCCCATTTGTCGCCGTAGGCTCACCACCTATGGCACAGACATCATTCGGCGGCACTCCCGTCAACACAGTCGGCGATCTTCCAGCACCTGGTCAGACGCTTCCTTCATTCACACTCACCGGTGGCAACTTGCAGGACTTCAGCAACGCTGACGTTGCAGGCAAGCGCGTCATCTTCAACATCTTCCCAAGCGTTGACACACCAACATGTGCACAGAGCGTTCGTCAGTTCAATGAACTAGCTTCATCACTTGACAACACCGTTGTATATTGCGTGTCTGCTGACTTGCCATTCGCACAGGGTCGCTTCTGCGGTTCCGAAGGCCTCACCAACGTGCAGAACGCATCTGCATTCCGCGGTGGCTTCGGCAACGAATTCGGTGTGCTCTTGAACGAAGGTGCATTCACCGGACTTCTTGCACGTGCCGTTGTTGTTGCAGATGAAAAGGGCACGGTTCTTCACACCGAGCTTGTCTCCGACATCGCAAACGAGCCGAACTACGACGCAGCAATCAGCTCGTTGAAGTAATTCGCAAAACTAAAAGGCCCGCTCCACTTCGGTGGGGCGGGCCTTTTGCGTTCTTGGCACATGATGTACCGCATCACATCACAGCAGTGAATCAATGCCCATCGTGAGGTGATTGCTCAAGCCGGCGACCTTGCGACACGCAAGAACAACACCGGGCATGAAACTCACGCGGTCGTTGCTGTCATGACGAATCACCAATGTTTGACCAGCAGTACCCAATATCACTTCTTGCGAAGCAGTCATACCAACCATGCGCACACCGTGAATATGAATGCCACCAGGCCCAACGCCACCACGTGCACCAGGAACTACTTCATGCTTTGTTGGGTCTGCGGCCCACTCATCACTTGCAGCAGCCATGCGCTGTGCTGTTGCCATCGCCGTGCCGCTAGGTGCATCAGCCTTTGCATTGTGATGGAACTCGATGATCTCTGCGGTCTCGAAATACGGTGCAGCTTGTTCAGCAAACTTCATCATCAGCACTGCGCCGATTGCGAAGTTGGCAGCAATCAAACAGTTGCTACCGGTGTAGGCCTTTTCAAAAGATGCAAGATCTGCATCAGAGAAACCAGTGGTACCCACCACTGCGTGCATGCCGTGCAATGCAAGCCAAGGCAATGTTGTGCGCGCAGCATCGGCAACGGTGAAGTCCACCACTACTTCGCACTTCGCATCAGCAAGTGCCTTGAGGTCGCTGGCAATCGTGATGCCATGCACCACTGCCCCGCTGTTGTGGGTGTCCACTGCGGCTACAAGCTCTAAACCATCTGCTGCAGCAACGGCGTCACACACGGTGGAACCCATCTTGCCTGCAGCACCAACAACACCTACGCGAATCATGCCTTTGACCGTAGTCGGTACAACGAAAAAGACCGGCGACACTTTCGTGCCACCGGTCTTTTTAGAGTTCTACGAGAGAACGAAGTACGTCTTAGCGACGACGACGGTTGCCGTTGCCACGATCGTCACGGCTGCCACGAGTGTCGGGACCAAGGTCGCCGAACTCGTTACGAAGTTCGCTGTCGAACTCTGCCTCGAAAGACACTTCGACTGGTGCGTCACCGCGAGGTGCACGGTCTTCGCGTGGGCCACGATCATTGCGATCGCCACGTCCACGGCCACCGCGATCATCACGATCGCGACCACCACGGTCGTCACGGCGCTCGCGAGGACCACGGTCTCCGCCTCCGCCGCCACCGCCGCCTGGGATGTCGTTGCCTTCTTCGTCGACGGGGGTGAGGCTGACCTTGCCCTTGTCGTCAACGTCGTCAACGCGAACGCGGATGACATCACCAAGTGTGAGGACGTCTTCGACGTTGTTCACGCGCTGGCCATTACCAAGCTTGCTGATGTGCACGAGTCCGTCACGTCCAGGAAGGATGTTGACGAATGCACCGAACTTGGTGGTGCTGACAACGCGACCTTCGTAGATGGCGTTGAGTTCTGCGGTTGGAGGATCAACAATCGCGAGGATGCGAGCCTTGGCTTCTTCCACGCGGAAGTTGTCTGGCGAACCAACAGTGACAATGCCGACTGCGCCGTCGTCGCTGACTGCAATGTCTGCACCTGTTTCCTGCTGGATGGTGTTGATGACCTTGCCCTTAGGTCCGATGACTTCGCCGACCTTGTCCAAAGGAATGGTGAACGAAACAATCTTCGGTGCGGACTCTGCAACGGTGGAACGTGGAGCAGCAAGTGCGGCGTTCATGTTGGAGAGAATCTGCATACGAGCTTCGCGTGCCTGCTGCAATGCTGCTGCAAGAACGTCTGCTGGGATTCCGTCGATCTTGGTGTCGAGCTGCAATGCGGTGACTGCATCTTCGGTACCGGCAACCTTGAAGTCCATGTCGCCGAATGCGTCCTCAGCACCGAGGATGTCGGTGAGCGTGAGGTACTTGCCTTCTGCGTAAATAAGACCCATGGCGATACCGGAGACTGGAGCGCGCAATGGCACACCAGCGTCCATGAGGGACAAGCTTGACGAGCAAACCGATGCCATCGATGTTGAACCGTTCGATGACAACACTTCGCTGACAAGACGAATCGCGTATGCGAAATCTTCCTGGCTTGGAACCACTGGCAACAATGCACGCTCTGCGAGCGCACCGTGTCCAATTTCGCGACGCTTTGGCGAACCAACACGACCAGTTTCACCATTAGCCCAAGGAGCCATGTTGTAGTGGTGGATGAAACGCTTCTCGTTGTCAGGACCCAAGGTGTCGAGCATCTGGTTCATGCGAGGCATGGCCAAGGTGCAGACGTTGAGAACCTGTGTCTCACCGCGCTGGAACAAGCCTGTTCCGTGTGCGTGTGCAAGAACACCAACTTCGCTGGTGAGGCCGCGAAGATCCTTCGGACCACGACCGTCGATGCGGATGCCTTCTTCAACGACGCGCTTACGAACGAGCTTCTTGGTGAGGCTGCGAACAGCTTCCTTCACAGCCTTTTCCTGGCCAGCGAACTTGCCGCCTTCGCCACACAACTCTGCAACTGTCTCAGCAGCTGCTGCATCTGTTGCAGCATTGCGATCAGCCTTGAGTGCAATGGTGATTGCCTTTGCAAGCTTTGGTGTTGCAGCAGCTTCAACAGCAGCGAACACTTCGTCGGTGTAGTCAAGAACTGGTGTGTACTCAAGTGGTGCAATCGGACCGCGAGTTGCGATAACGCTTGCAACCAACTGGCGCTGAAGGCCAATTGATTCCTTGATCCACGTCTTCGATGCTTCGAGACCATCAGCAATGACCTGCTCGGTCACCTTTGGTGCTCCGTCTGCGTAGAAGTCGAATGCCTTTTCGGTGCCGCCGGCTTCCACCATCATGATGGCGACGTCTCCGTTGTCGAGCTCACGGCCCGCAACGACGATTTCGAATGTGCCGTTGTTTCCCTCTGCATATGTTGCGTGAGGAACCCATTCACCATCTTGCGAGTACGCCATACGAACAGCGCCGATTGGGCCTTCGAATGGAATGCCGCTGATCATGAGCGCAGCAGATGATGCATTGATCGCGATGACGTCGTGTGGGTTTTCCATGTCGACACCGATGACGGTGATAACGACCTGGGTCTCGTTGCGGTACCCATCAGGGAATGCAGGACGAAGTGGGCGGTCAATCAGACGGCAGGTAAGAATTGCCTGCTCTGAAGGGCGACCTTCACGGCGGAAAAAAGCGCCGGGGATTTTTCCTGCTGCATAGGCGCGCTCTTCAACGTCGACTGTGAGCGGGAAGAAGTCGATGCCGTCACGAACGCCGCGAGCAGCGTTTGCGGTAGCGAGGACAGTGGTACCACCAATAGTTGCGATCACGGCGCCTTGCGACTGTTGCGCAAACTTTCCGGTTTCGAAGGTGATGGTCTTATCCGAACCTGAGACAGGTGCGGAAACGCGAATGGCGTCAGCCATGGGAACTCCCTTGTTTAGGTTTTGTTACTTCCCCACCCACAACACGCCGGTTCCCAGTCGGCAACCCCGCCCCATGGCGCGGAATCATCGACTGACAACCGACAACAATAAAAAGTGTCGGTGGGAAGATTTTGTTAACGGCGAAGGCCGAGCTTTGCCAACAGTTCGCGGTAGCGAGCGATGTCGCGGTCGCGGACGTAATCGAGCATGCGGCGACGACGACCAACAAGCATCAACAAGCCGCGACGGCTGTGGTGATCCTTAGGGTGGGTCTTGAGGTGACCAGTGAGGTGGTTGATGCGGTCTGTGAGGAGCGCGATCTGCACGTCGGGTGAACCTGTGTCGGTGCCGTGCTGACGGTACGTGGCAATGGTGTCGTTCTTCGACATTGAGGGCCTCTTTCCTTCTATGTAGAGAGGGCGTTCGTCCCAACCTTTGGGATGAACATCGTCCGCGCGCCGGAGCCCACGGAGACCCCCACAGGCTACGAGGCTTTCCACAGCCCCTACAACCCCCCGCCCACATCAGAAATGGGTCATTCCCACTAGTCTCAGCAGGGTGTTCACCGGAATTGTTGAGGAAAAGGGCTCCGTCAAGGCCCGCGAAGGGTCTCGTTTGACCATTGCGGCCCATACGGTGCTTGAAGATTCTGGCATTGGAGCCTCCATTGCCGTCAATGGCTGCTGCCTCACGCTGGTGGAAAAAGGCGCCGATTGGTGGTTGGCCGATGTTTCCGAGGAAACGTACTCCCGGACCAATTTGGGCAATCTGCAGCCTGGCGACCCCGTGAACCTCGAGCGCCCCATGGTGGCCAATGGTCGCTTTGGTGGCCACATTGTTCTCGGACACGTCGATGCCGTGGGTGAAATCGTCTCCCCCGCTCCGCGCCTCATTGTGCGCATCCCGCGCGACCTCATGCGTTACGTCGTCGAAAAAGGCAGCTGCACCATCGATGGCATCAGCCTCACTGTGTTCAATCTCACCGTCGACACATTCGAAGTCGCCGTGATCCCTCACACTGCCGAAGTAACAACGCTCGGACACCGCCACCCTGGCGACAAGGTGAACATTGAGATTGATGTTCTTGCCAAGCATGTTGAGCGCCTCATGGGACACTCTGACTGACATGGCTGACCTTTCTGATCTTCGCTCGCGCATCGATGAGATTGATGCAGCAATTGTTGCCTTGCTTGCCGACCGCATGAATGCGTGCCGTGAAGTGGCAGAGATCAAGGAAACAACTGGCGCAGCTGTCATTCAGCCACAGCGCGTGCGTGATGTATTGGCCAGCCGTCGACAGTGGGCTATCGATGCCGGCGTTGATGCTGACTTCGCAGAGCAGTTATTCCGCACTCTTCTTTCCGAGACGCACCGCATTGAAGTAGCCGAACAACGCACCGAGCCTGCACCGCAGAAAGAAGCAGGCACAACAACGCGCAGCGAACTCGACACTGTGGCATGCCGCATTGATCATGTGGTTGTTGCCGTTGCCGATCTTGCAGCCGCACAAAGTTTCTTTGCCGGAATGGGATTCCGCATCACCGCCACTGACGACACCGCAGTGGTGAATGCCGAAGCCGGTGGCGTCACGGTTGTTCTTGTCAGCGGTGACCACAACCCCGCCGTACACAAGCAACTCGCTGAACATGGTTCGGGTGTGCAGCAGATTGCTATCGAAGTTCTCAATGCTGGCTACACCCGCGATGCCCTCGACACCGCTGGCGTTCCACGCCTGACCGATGTTGTGGTGGACGCCGAAGGACACGAGCAGGTTTTCACTGCGCTCGACCCTGCTACTGGCGTGCAGCTCAGCTTCATCAGCCGCACAGGCCATCGCGTGCCCATGAGTAGCCACAACGTCTCGGCCATGTTCCAGGCCATTTCCAACACTGACACCGCCCAGCAATAGCGATACGCTTTAAGGGCTTGGCCAAATGGCCATCCGTGGACACTCTCTAACTCGTCCGCAGGTGGTTCGACCAGTACTGACAAAACCCATTTCGTTGTGTTCACCTGAAAGGTGCTGCCTTGTTGCGTCAGTTCTCCCGCGATGACCTCATGTCGTCCTCCCCGATTGATGAATCGTTCATCAACGATCTTCTTCATGCACCTCTTGAAGACCTCATGCAACGTGCCCGCGACAAACGCGATGCTGCGCACGGCTCACGCATCACGTTTTCACCCAAGGTGTTTATTCCGCTCACGATGCTGTGTCGCGATAAGTGTGGCTATTGCACATTTGCGCAACCGCCAGCACGTTTAGAGAAGCCGTACCTCACAGCCGAAGACATTCTCGCGATTGCCCGTCAAGGCGCGCGCATGGGTTGCCACGAAGCGTTGTTCACCCTCGGCGAACGCCCAGAACTTCGTTATGACGTTGCAGCAGATTGGTTGCGCGACAACGGATACGACAGCACCGTGCATTACCTGCACGACATGGCCAAGTTGGTTCTTGATGAAACCGGTTTGCTCCCTCACGCAAATGCGGGCGCACTGTACGAAGACGAACTTGCGATGTTGCGCCGTGTGTCGCCATCACAAGGAATGATGTTGGAGTCATTGCGCGATGACCTTGAATGTCACCGCGGTGCACCCGACAAAGAACCACAACGCCGCATCGACACATTGTGCATGTCCGGCGAACTGGCGATTCCGTTTACATCAGGAATCTTGGTGGGTATCGGTGAAGAGCGTCGTGACCGCATTGATGCACTTGCACTTCTTGCTGCTGCACACGCGAAGTACGGAAACGTACAAGAAGTCATCGTGCAGAACTTCTTGCCAAAGGCCGGCACTGCAATGCACAAAGCAAAGCCATGTCCTGAAGACGAGTACTTGTGGTCAATCGCTGTTGCGCGTTTGATTCTTCCTTCGTCTGTTCACTTGCAAGCTCCGCCAAACTTGTCTGACGACTTTGGCGTGTTGCTTGATGCAGGTATCGACGACTGGGGCGGCGTCTCCCCTGTTACTGCAGACCATGTGAACCCCGAGCGCCCATGGCCAGCTCTTGATCGTTTGCGTGATGTCACCGAAGACCGTGGCTTCGCACTTGCGCCACGTCTCACGATTTACCCCGAGTTTGTTCTAGAGCCACAGAAGTGGCTTGACCCTGCACTTCATTTCACTGTGATGGACCGCACTGATGCCGAAGGCATGAGCCGCGATGATCCGGGTGCGTTCTGGCCAGAGAAAGTCACCGCAGCCGACGTTGTCCTCGATGGCGCAGAAGTTGTTCTGGTTGGACACAAGTCCACACAGTGGTACTCAGGTTCCAACGTGAAGCCCATGAATCTCATTCCGCATCCACGTCCATTTGCACGTGGTCGCATTGCAGAGATCATCGAAGGTCACCGAAACGGACAAGAACTTGGAGAGCAAGAAGTTGTTGACCTTTTCCGTGCACGCGGCCCTGAGGTAGGCCTCATTGCTGACTACGCAGATGAACTTCGTTTCAAAGCAGTCGGCAACACCGTCACGTGGGTACATAACCGCAACATCAACTACACGAACGTCTGCACATACAAGTGCAAGTTCTGTGGTTTCTCTAAAGGCCCACTCTCGCTCAACTTGCGCGGTACTCCGTATCTGCTGACTCTCGACGACATTGCAGATCGCGCAGTGGAAGCAGCCGCAATGGGCGCCACTGAAGTGACGTTACAGGGCGGCATTCACCCTGACTTTGATGGCGACTATTACATCGACGTCACAAAAGCGGTGAAGTCTGCAGTGCCCGACATGCACGTGCACGGATTCACGGCACTTGAAGTCACCGAAGGTGCGCATCGCAATGGTGAATCACTGCGTGATTATTTGCAACGACTCAAAGACGCTGGTCTTGCATCGCTTCCTGGTACCGCCGCGGAAATTCTCGATGACGAGATTCGCGCCATCATTTGTTCGGACAAGGTGAACACCGAAGAATGGCTGGAATGCCATCGTCAAGCACACAGCATTGGTCTTCATAGCAACATCACCATCATGTACGGCAGTGTGGAACACCCCATTTCATGGGCGCGCCACATGGTTGCGACACGTGAACTGCAAAAGGAAACCGGCGGCTTCACCGAGTTCATTCCGTTGCCATTCGTTCACATGGCATCACCTATCTATTTGCAGAAGAAATCCCGCCGAGGACCCACCTTCCGCGAAACAGTTCTCATGCACGCGATTGGCCGCATCTTCTATGACGGCCTCATCGACAATGTGCAGGTCAGCTGGGTGAAGATCGGCACCTCTGGTGCGGCACAGTTGCTGCAAGCTGGATGCAATGACCTTGGCGGAACACTGATGGACGAGAACATTTCTCGAGCAGCAGGCGCAAACCATGGTCAAGCAATGACCGAAGGTCGCTTCGGGGAAATCATTGCGCCCTTGCGTCGCCAACTGGCGCAACGCAATACGGCGTACAAAGTTCTTCAGTAACTATTTGGCATTACTGCCGGCGAAAAGTTATTGGGCGCGGCGTGCAAGCACTGCAGAGCGAGCATGTTCGATGTCTTTCACCAACTGCTCTTTCAGTTCGTCAAGACCGCCGAATTGCTTTTCACTGCGGAGGAATGCGAGGAACTGCACTGATGCTTCTTCGCCGTACAGGTCTCCGCTGAAATCGAGAAGGTACGCCTCAAGAAGCGAGTAACCCTGGTCTGTGTAAAACGTTGGGCGACGACCCAGGTTGATGGCGCAGGGGTATTCCGTGCCATCTGGTCGGCGATAAACACCCGCGTACACGCCATCGGATGGCATGCAGGTACCAGCCACAACTTGCACGTTTGCCGTCGGGAAACCAATCGTGCGACCACGCTGATCACCAGACATCACGGTGCCACGAATCTCATGCGCACGACCCAACATGCGTGTGGCGATATCAATCTCACCACCGGCGAGTGCACGACGAATTGCAGTGGAACTCACCGGTTCATCGACGCCATCTGCACGCGGAATAAGAACAACTGGTTCACACGTGAAGTCATGACGCTCGCCCATCTCGCGAAGCAGAGTCACATTGCCTTGGCGCATGTGGCCGAAGTGGAAATCGCTTCCGACAATCACTGCTTGCACGTGTAGTGCATCGATCAATACTCGTTGCACAAAATCGACAGGAGTCTCTTTTGCTTGCGCAGCACTAAACGGCACAACCACCACAGCGTCGACGCCAGTGGCTTCTAGAAGCTCCAGCTTCTGCGCTGCATTGGTCAGCATCTTTGGTGCTGCATCAGGGCGCACAATGCTCGCGGGGTGCACATCAAAGGTCACGACGACACTGAGCGCACCGAGTTCGGCAGCTCGCTGCTTGACCTGGTTAATCACTGTGCGGTGACCAAGGTGCACGCCGTCATAAGCGCCGATCGTGACAACAGCGCGACGACCAGGCCACGGAGAAGTTGAGAGGTCAGTCACCAGTTGCACGGTGTCTAACGCTATCCGCGCCCGCCAAATACCACCGTTGGCTTGGCGATGCGATCTCGCCACAGCTCAAACACCGCAATTAATTCGCCATCTGCATTCGTTGCAGCCCATGGGCCATCGCCATCCCATGCTTCGCGCACTCGACCATAAAGAACATCATCGATGCCTTGCTCGTCCAATACATGTGTTGGCATGCCTCGCACCATTTCGCCGACCGACAGCATCACTGGTTCTTCCAATGTGCACGATTCATCAAGCGAGTACGGACCAGTCGTATGACGACGCAAGGTGCGGATATGCGCGCCACCACCAAGTGCCGTGCCCAAGTCAGCACCAAGTGAGCGGATGTACGTGCCACCACCACATCGAACGCGCGCACGAATCACCATTGGGTCATCGGTGGCTTCTACGTCGTAGGAGTACACAGTGATGGGCCGTGGTTCACGCTCAATCTCAATGCCTTCTCGCGCGAGTTGATGCAAACGCACGCCGTCGACCTTTAATGCAGACACCATCGGCGGAATCTGCATGATGTCGCCCACAAACTTCTCCGCGATGATTCGTCGAACATCATCCAAGTTGGGTGGGGCCATCTCGTACGTCGCCGTTGTGACTCCAGAGTCATCCAACGTGTCGGTTTCAGAACCAAAAACTATTTCGCACGAATACGTCTTGTCCATGTCACCCATGAAGCGAATGAGACGCGTTGCGTTACCGACACCCACAACAAGAAGTCCAGTGGCATCAGGGTCAAGCGTTCCAGCATGACCCATGCGCTTCTCACCAAAGTGTCGACGCAATTTGAAAACTGCATCGTGGCTTGTCATGCCTGCTGGCTTGTCTAACAACACCAGCCCATGCACCGTGGGCGGACGACGCCGCGCCACAACTACTCGCTGTCAGCGTCGGAGACGGACGAGTCGTCGGGAACGATTGGTGAGGTGTTCGGCTGCTTGCGCAAGAGCTCTTCAATACGAGCAGCTCCACGAATCACTTCGTCGGGACGGAAAGAAAGAATGGGTGTCTTGCGAGCATGCATCTGACGGTTGATGGACGCCTGCATGCGTGGGCGGTGTTCCAGCATCGCCTCGATCACGCCTTCGTCGCCTTCTTCGCCAAACATGGAGTCGAAGTAAACAATCGCGCGGTTCATTTCAGGGTCCACGTCGATGGCCGTAATGGTCACCAAATCGAGACGCTCGTCGTCAATCTTGGTGAGCTCATCGGCGATCACCTCGCGCAGCACCTCGGACAACCGAGCCGTGCGGGGATACCCGTGGGATGATCCGCCCTTGGGTTGACGGCGACCTGACCTTGGGCGTTGTTTCGACACGACCTATACGATGGCACAACCATGAGTGATTCGGCGACGCCCTCCACCCCCGGAGCGACAAACTTCCCCCCATTTAGATACTCGGCACGCCTGGCGGCCGATATTGAGTCCCGCTGGCAGGACACCTGGGAGCGCGAAGGCACCTATAACGCCCCCAACCCCGCTGGCCCCATGGCCGAGCCCGAAAAGGTCGCCGGTCGCGAGAAGCTCTTCGTTCTCGACATGTTCCCGTATCCATCGGGCGCTGGCCTTCACGTGGGTCACCCTCTTGGCTACATCGGCACCGATGTGTTCGCCCGCTTCAAGCGCATGAAGGGTTACAACGTTCTTCACGCTCTTGGGTACGACAGCTTTGGCCTTCCTGCCGAACAGCACGCCATCACCACCGGTGTTCACCCTCGCATTAACACCGAAGAGAACGTGGCGAACATGCGTCGTCAGTTGCGTCGCCTCGGTTTGGGACACGACCCTCGCCGTAGCGTCAGCACCACCGACGAAGCGTTCTACAAGTGGACACAGTGGATCTTCTTGCAAGTGCATGGTGCTTGGTACGACGCCGACCAGGGTCGTGCGCGCCGCATTGAAGAACTCATCGCAGAATTTGATGCCGGAACTCGTACTCCCTCCGATGGTTCGACATGGTCGACACTCTCCGCATCAGAGAAGCATGTTCTCATCGACACCTACCGCTTGGCATATCTCACTGACGCACCGGTGAACTGGTGCCCAGGTCTTGGCACCATTCTTGCCAATGAAGAAGTGACGTCCGAAGGCCGTAGCGACATTGGCAACTACCCCGTGTTCAAGCGCAACATGAAGCAGTGGATGATGCGCATTACGTCGTATGCAGACCGCCTCATCGAAGACCTGGATCGTTTGGACTGGCCAGAGCCCATCAAGATGATGCAGCGCAACTGGATTAACCGCAGCGAAGGCGCACACGTCACTTTCAATTCCCCTGCTGGCGGCATTGAAGTGTTCACCACACGCCCCGACACATTGTTCGGCGCAACATTCCTTGTTCTCTCCCCCGAGCATCCACTGGTGGAGGCCATCACGACTGCCGATGCGAAGTCTGCAGTCGAGTCGTACCGCGCAGCAGCTGCAGCAAAAGCCGACGACGAACGCCAAGACGATTCAAAAGCAAAGACAGGTGTCTTCACCGGTGCAATGGCAGTCAACCCTGTCAGCGGCGGCGAAGTTCCTATTTACATCGCTGACTATGTCCTCATGGGATACGGCACCGGAGCCATCATGGCGGTGCCCAGCGGTGACCAGCGCGACTTTGAATTTGCACGCACCTACAACCTGCCCATCAAGGCAACTGCGATGCCACCTGCATCATGGTTTGAACAACACGGCATTGCACCAAGCAGCGACTGCAGCACATGGCCAGAAGCATTCACTGGCGACGGCGAATACATTGACTCTGCGAATGACTCCATCAGCCTGAACGGTCTCACGTCCATCGCTGAAGCGAAGACACGCATGAACGAGTGGCTTGCTGCGAATGGTGTGGGCGAACCCACCACCACATATCGCTTGCGCGACTGGTTGTTCTCACGTCAGCGCTACTGGGGCGAACCATTCCCCATCGTCTACGACGAACTCGGAAATGCACATGCAGTTCCTGAAAGCGCACTTCCCGTTCTGCTTCCAGAACTCGCAGATTTCAAGCCAACTGCGCTCGATCCAAACGATGCAACGAGCGATCCTGTTCCTCCGCTTGCACGCGTAAAGGAATGGACAACCGTGACGTTGGATCTTGGTGATGGTGCTCGTGAGTACCGTCGCGAAGTCAACGTGATGCCACAGTGGGCTGGTTCGTGCTGGTACGAGATGCGTTATCTCGACCCCACCAATACCGAAGCGTTCATCGACCCTGAAGTTGAGAAGTACTGGATGGGACCACAAGGCGAAGGACACACCGGCGGTGTTGACCTATACGTCGGTGGTGTCGAACATGCGGTGTTGCACTTGTTGTACGCACGTTTCTGGCACAAAGTCTTGTTTGACCTTGGTCATGTCAGCAGCGAGGAACCATTCCATCGTCTGTACAACCAGGGCTACGTGCAGGCATATGCATATCGCGATGCTCGTGGACAAGCTGTCCCTGCTGCAGAGGTAGAAGAAAACAATGGCGTGTATTCCTGGAACGGTGAAACCGTTGCACGCGAATACGGCAAGATGGGTAAGAGCCTGAAGAACATCGTGACTCCGGACGAGATGTATGACGAGTTCGGTGCCGACACATTCCGTTTGTACGAAATGGCAATGGGTCCACTTGATGCAAGTCGTCCGTGGAATACACGTGACGTCATCGGCATGCAGCGCTTCTTGCAGCGCTTGTGGCGCAATGTTGTCAACGAAGACACGGGTGCCACCATCGTCACTGACGACGCGGCACCCGAAGAACTCTTGCGTCATTTGCATCGCACCATGGTGGGTGTGGAATCTGACATGGCTGGTTTGCGTTTCAACACCGCAATCGCCAAGTTGATTGAGTTCAACAACGCTCTCACCGTGCACGTCACCGCACACGGTTCTACCCCTCGCGTCATTGCAGAACCGCTAGTACAAATGTTGTCACCACTGTGCCCTCATCTCACGGAAGAACTGTGGGCACAGTTGGGTCATTCAGAGACCATCACGTATGTGCCATTCCCACAGGCCGATCCTGCATTACTTGTCGAAGACAGCATTGAAGTTCCGGTGCAAGTGAACGGCAAAGTGCGTGGACGCATCAGCGTTGCACCTGACGCCGATGAAGCAACCCACC
Source organism: Actinomycetota bacterium (assembly GCA_041175365.1). Taxonomy (GTDB): domain Bacteria; phylum Actinomycetota; class Acidimicrobiia; order Acidimicrobiales; family Ilumatobacteraceae; genus UBA2093. The sequence continues at coordinate 21,919 of JBEDFA010000092.1, forward strand.
TGGCCGCTGCAATGGCACAGGAAAATGTCATTGCAGCGCTTGAAGGCAAGACACCAGTGAAGACAATTGTCATCCCTGGTCGTACTGTCAACATCGTCGTCAAGTAATTCATCGGCGATTCGCTCCTTGTTCCCCCTATGGGGTGGCTGAGTCGGCTAGACAAGTGACATGGCTGTGAGCGAAGTGGAAATGTCCGTCGGACCGCACAAGACAATTGCTCT
>JBEDFA010000093.1:0-18480 GCA_041175365.1 Actinomycetota bacterium
AGACGGATACGGCCTTCATCATCAGTGAGCGATGAAGTTCCGACTTTGACGACGACGCGCATAACTACAGACTTACATCTCTGGCACAAATTCAAAACTGAATTGTGCAATCCACACGACGTCGCCTTCCACTACTCCGGCGCGAGTCAACAATTTAGGAACGCCAAGCTTCGCAAGTCGTTCGTCGATGTAGTTCAGAGCTTCTGGTGTGGTCACGTCATTAAGAGCAACAATGCGCTCTGCAGCGCGCCCATGGACGCGATACTCGTTTTCACCCAACTGTTCAACCCATGAATGCTCTGGCTCTGGGCGCATGATGATGGTGGCTTCTTCAACTGGCTCTGTCAGACGAGCCTCACCGACGTTCTGCGCCAACATATTGACAACATTGCGCACATTCTCCGACGTAATGGACGACATCTTGATGTGCTTCCAATCAGCCACATCGACAGGGTTTGCACTATCTGACTTCGTTCCCACAATCAAAGAAGGGCGCGTCAAAAGTTCTGGCCGGTAATTGCCCACTTCATGCTGCAAGATACGCAGCTGCTCTTCTGGCTCGATTCCGTCCATTGCCACTAAGTCAATGAGATAACACAGAACACGCGCGCGTTCGATGTGGCGCAAGAACTGATGCCCAAGCCCCTTGCCTTCGCTTGCGCCTTCAATCAGACCTGGAATGTCCGCCATGATGAACTCTGTTGTGTCATCAATTCGCACGACACCAAGGTGTGGCTCAAGAGTGGTGAACGGATAGTTCGCGATCTTCGGCTTTGCAGCAGACACCGTGCTGATGAACGTGCTCTTACCAGCATTAGGGAAACCCACCAACGCAACGTCAGCCATCAACTTGAGTTCAAGCTTTAACCAACGCTCGTAACCCTCTTCACCTTGTTCGGCGAATGTCGGTGCGCGACGCAGGTTGCTCATGAACTTGTGGTTACCGCGACCGCCTCGACCACCAGCAGAGGCAAGCCATTTGTCGCCATGCTTCACAAGGTCGGCAAGAACTTCACCTGAATACATGTCCTTGGCAACTGTGCCTTCGGGAACCGCAATGTAGAGATCTTCGCCACGACGACCATGAAGGTCTTTACCCTTGCCGTGAACTCCATTACCTGCACGACGGTGCGGGTGGTCACGGAATGCAAGCAGTGACGCCACGTTGCGGTCGGCTATCAGCCAGACGTCTCCGCCCTTGCCGCCGTCGCCACCGTTAGGACCACCAAAGGCCACAGGACCTTCTCGACGGAAACTGACACAGCCTGCGCCGCCATCTCCGCCACGGACATTTAGTTGGGCTTCGTCGACAAACACACTCATAGGGCTTCTTCAGGCTACTTGCCTCAGATACACCGCACTTGCGACACACCACTCACCTACTCTGAATAGATGGAAGAAATGCCACAAAGCGAACGAAATGACACATGGGTCTCCACCATGTCGGGCAATTCATCCGCTCAGGGCATCACGCTTGCGCACGCAGACTCTTGGGCTGGCATCGGTACTACCGATATTGCCGACCGCATGACGCGAGAAACCACCGAAGACGCAGCCATGGCGCCCCTGGCAACACGTGCCGTCGGCCCCGGCAACAGAGCCATCCCCGAAGAAGAAGATCCATACCGCACATGTTTCGAGCGTGACCGCGATCGCATCTTGCATGCTTCTTCTTTCCGTCGTCTTGCTGGCAAAACCCAAGTTTTTGTTTTCCCCGACGACCACCAACGCACTCGTCTCACCCATGCTCTTGAAGTTGCACAAGTCGCAGTGTCCATCGCGCGAGTGCTTCGTCTCAACATCGCTCTCACAGAAGCAATTGCACTCGGACACGATTGCGGTCATGGCCCAGGCGGACACGCAAGTGAAGATGCATTGTCCCCCTACATCGAAGATGGCTACGACCACGCAGTGTGGGGTGCAGACGTTGTCCTCACACCTCTCAACTTGTGCAACGAAACCCTCAACGGCATTCGTAATCACAGTTGGTCCCGACCTGCGCCAGCAACTCCTGAAGCCGAAGTGGTCAGCTGGGCTGACCGCATTGCATACGTCTGCCACGACTTTGAAGATGCGGTTGATGCAGGTGTTGTTACTCATGCAGATCTTCCCGATCTCGTGCGCAAACGTTGTGGCGTCACACGACGCGAGCAACTCAGCGCGTTTATCACCGGAATGATTGAAGCAACGAAACACACTGGCCGCATTGGCATGACACCCGATGCGGCAGAAGCTCTCGCACTGTTCCGTCGTTTCAATTACGACGCGATTTATCACCGCTCCGCTTCACGCACCCAGGCACAAAGCGTTATCGACATGCTGCGTCCGCTAGTCGAGCATTACATCGCCCATCCGCAGCTGTTGCCCGCATTCGAGCTCTCGCCATTCGATGCACACACGAAGACTGCGGCGCATGAAGCCGTCACGTATGTCGGCGGAATGACAGACCGTTTCGCGTGCAAGCAGGCCGTGCAGTTATTGCACTTCCCCACCAGCAAGTTGCCACAAGGCATCGACACTCTTCTCGCATCCGAATAGGTGTACTCACGTCACTCGGGGTCTTCGACACGCTCGAAATCATCAGTTCTGGGGAATGCAGAAGGCGCACCTTGCGGTGCGCCTTCTTTCGAAATATTCAGTTGCTGTTTTCGTTATTCCGCTGGAACAACGTCGACAACCTTGCGACCCTTGCGCTCACCGAACTTCACGCTGCCACTGGTAAGGGCGAACAATGTGTCGTCCTTGCCGATGCCGACATTCTTGCCTGGGTGTGTGCGAGTGCCACGCTGACGAATGATGATGGTGCCGGCGGTGATGACGGTTCCGTCGAACACCTTCACGCCGAGGCGTTGTGCATTTGAGTCGCGGCCGTTTCTTGTTGAGCCGCCGCCCTTTGTCTTTGACATATTGGATCAGCCTTTCGCGATGGATGTGATCTCGACGAGCGAGTACTTCTGACGATGTCCGAAGCGACGGCGCTGGTTAGTGCGGCGCTTATAAGTGAAACCGTCGATCTTTGGACCCTTCTCGGTTCCGATGACGCGACCCTTAACGGATGCGCCCTTCAACTGGTCTGGTGTGGAGAGGATGGTGGTTCCGTCAACGACGAGGATTGGCGTGAGGGAAACCTCAGCGCCATCTTCGACATGGAGAAGCTCGAGCTGGACCTTCTGGCCCTGCGCAACCTTCTCTTGCTTTCCACCTGATGCGATCACTGCGTACATAGCGGGATAACCCTATCTGCGTTTTTCGGGGTCCGACAATGTTCGGACCGTTTGTTTTCAAGGAATCTTGGCCCTTGAGACCTAGTCGAGAAGGCTGAAATCAACCTTCATGCCACGACCGGAGCATTCTGGGCACTCCCCTGCAAAGGCGGTGATGAGACCCTCGCCAATGCGCTTTCGGGTCATTTCCACGAGGCCAAGCTCTGAAATGTCGAAAACCTGAGTGCGAGTTTTGTCTCGGGACAAGGCCTGACGGAAGGACTCAACGACCTTCTTGCGGTTGTCCTTGATTTCCATGTCGATGAAGTCGATGACGATGATGCCGCCGATATCGCGAAGACGAAGCTGATGAGCCACCTCAGCAGCGGCTTCCAGGTTGTTCTGGAACACCGTCTGCTCAAGGTTCGACGTACCGACGTTCTTGCCGGTGTTCACGTCAATCACAGTGAGAGCTTCGGTGTGCTCGATAATCAGCGATCCACCTGATGGCAACCAGACCTTGCGGTCGAGCGCCTTGTGCAACTGCTCATGCACGTGCTGGGTTTCAAACAAAGACAATGGCTCAGCATCGCGGTCGAAGTACTCCACGCGATCTGCCAATTCAGGGTTGAAGGCCTGCACATAACTGCGCACTTCTTCGTACAGACGATGGTCGTCAATAATGACGCCGCGATATTCCGCGTTGAATTCCTCACGAATGACTCGCACAGCAAGCTCTGGCTCGCGATAGAGCAAGGCAGGACCTTGGGCATTCTTTGATGCCGCCTCGATCTGTTCCCACTCTTGCAACAAACGCGTCATGTCAGCAGTGAGTTCATGCTCGGTGGCGTGTTCCGCTGCCGTACGCACGATGACACCGTGATGCGCGGGCTTCACGCGATCAAGAATGGTGCGAAGACGACGGCGCTCAGAATCATCGAGGCGCTTCGAGATGCCGTATGTCTTGGAGTTCGGGATGAGAACGACGAATCGTCCAGGAATAGAGACTTCCTGAGTCAGGCGTGCACCCTTTGCACCGATGGGGTTCTTTGTGACCTGACAGAGAACCATCTGGCGTGACCGCAGGATCTGCTCAATACGAGCGTTGTCCTTTGACTCAACGTTCTCGTCTTCAAACTGCACGTCGGCGCGATAGAGAACGGCGTTCTTTGGGGTGGCGATGTCCACGAATGCGGCTTCCATGCCCGGCAACACGTTCTGCACGCGACCCAGATAGATGTTTCCGTGAATCTGACCGACATCATCCGCAGGACGGCTGACGTAATGCTCGATGAGGCTGCGACCTTCCATGACCGCGACCTGGGTCACGCCATCACGAACCTGCACGCACATCTGGTAGCGACCAACGGGACGACCATTGCGCTCGCGACCTTTGCGGCGCTCAATGATCTCGGCGTCAATTTCGGCGGCATCACGCACTGGGCCATTGCCGGTGCGGGAACGACCCCGACCGCCACGACGGCGCTTCTTCTTGTTGCCTTCGCCTTGACCCTGCCCTTGCTTCTGCTCGGACTGACTCGACTTGGCTGGCGCAGGCGCAGCCGGACGGGTGTCGCCAATTTGAGGCTTGCGAGCCGGCTGAGCGGATGCAGCACGAGGTGACGATGTCTGCTCTTCGCCAGACTCCCCGCCCTCGCCAGGCTTACGACGGTTCTTGCCTCCGCGAGATCCGCGGCGACGCTTCTTGGGACCCTCTTGCCCTTCGGGGCGATTCTGGCGCTCTGCGCCTGCGGGACGATTGTTTTCGGCTGCGGATGAACCGCTGGAACCGTTGGTATCCATGAAATTTCCTCTCTCACGTCGCGCCAAAAGCGCGCCATGTGGGCCTGGCTGCTGCCAATGACTGGCGCGGCCGACCCTTCGGCCTAGACCGACAGGATACCCGCAGGGGCTACCGGAAACGGCGCATGTGAACGCTCTGCACCAGCCCAATCATGATGGCGAAGGCCACCGTGTGGGAACCGCCATAGGACACAAAGGGCAAGGGCACACCAGAAACGGGGGTGATTCCCATCGTCATTCCGATGTTTTGGAAGGTCTGCCAGAGAATCATGGTGAAGACGCCAGCGCAGATCAGGTAGCCGAGGCGATCCTGGGCAATACGGGCAATGCGGTAGATACGCCACAACACGACCCCGAAGAGACCGAGCACCAACATGCCACCCACCATGCCGAACTGCTCGCCGATGGCTGAAAACACGAAGTCGGTCGACTGGACGGGAATGAAGGCGCCATTGGTGAGAGGCCCCTGAAGATAGCCCTTGCCGAAAAACCCGCCGGTGGCAACGGCTCGTTTGGCGAATCGAACCTGGGTGGTGAGCTGCTGCAAACTGGCCGAGTCCGAGTTCTGGTTCAAGAAACCCGTGATGCGGCGCAACTGATAGTCCTTCACCACACCCGAGATCACTCCCGCTGCGGCCGAGATGATGGCCAGTGACGTAATCAAGGAGATGTACTTCAATTGCGCGCCCGCGACGAGGAGGACGCCCATCGCACATGCGATGAAGACGGATGCTGAACCGAGGTCGGGTTCGATGGCCACCAGCACCACGGGAATTCCCACAATGAACAGCGACTGAATGAAACGTTCCCAAGACACAGTCTTCGTGTCATCGTCCGCCAAGAACCCTGCCAGCAACAGCAAGGTTGCCACTTTGCCGAACTCTGATGGTTGCAACGCAATGGGACCGATGTCGAACGAGAGTTTTGCTCCGCCCTTCACTGCACCTGTCACCAACACGAGAACGAGGAGAACAACGGTGCCTGCATAAAGAAGCTGCGCACTTCCACGCAACTGCACATAATCCATCCACATCACCACAGCCATCACGATGATCGCCACGATGACAAAGATGATCTGACGCTGAACGAACTGGAATGGATCTCCGCCACGGTTGAGGAGACGTGGACGCGTTGCCGAATAAATAATGAAACTGCTGATGATTGTGAGTGCGCCCACCGCCCCCATCAGAATCCAGTCAATGTTGCGCGTCGGGTCTGCGAATCCACGTCGAATATTTCCGAGACCCGAGTTGGGGCGACGACTGAAATTGGGTCGACGGTTGAACATTGCGAACGACATCAGTCACGCACCGATGAACCACTGCCAACAAGACAGAGTGGATTAGGAAGAGACTGTGGCGCAGCAACTTCGTAGCTATTGATATCCAGTGGGTCTGCAGCAAGTGCTGGTGATACCTGAATCTTGTTTGCCAACGCAGTGAAGATGCATTTCACAACAGGTGCAGCAGCACGCGATCCGTAACCACTTTTCTCGAGATACGCCACTGCCGTGTACGGATACTTCTTGGTCAAACTAAACGCAGCAAATGCCGACGAGTCATTCCACGGAAGATTCTGTGCACCTTGAGCTGTACCCGTCTTGCCAGCAATCGGAAGAGAACGCTTTGGATAAGAACGGAACAACTTCTCACCCGTTGTCGAGTGATAGATGTCGGAGCGAACTCCAGGACCGGTGATGACGCGACTTAAACCAGTCACGATGGGATCCAACACCTCGGGCCGTGCCTGAATATCGCGCACAACATCTGGTGCACTGAAATCTTTGATGATGACTCCGGCGTTTAAATCGACTCGACCGGATTTTCCGTTAGGTGTTCCCGGGGCCCAAATGGCACGCACGACTCGAGGTTTCATGACTTTTCCGCCATTGCCGATAGTGCCGTACCCCACTGCAAGCTGGAGAGGTGTTGCAGAAAGAAGGCCCTGGCCAATGGAGAACTGCACATTGTCGCCGACGTAATAACCCTTGCCTTCTTCTTTTGCAATGGCGCCGCTCGCGGCAAGTTGTTGCTTTAAAGCCTTGTTCGGAATTGTTCCGATGAATTCATATGGCAAGTCGATTTCGGTTGGCGAACCAAATCCGAAGAGACGCACTTGCTCCTCAAGAACGGGACGGTTCCCACGCTCCGTAAAAATCTGTTCACCAATTTTGTAAAAGAACACGTCTGACGAAACAGCAAGAGCAGTCTCAACATTGATGCGACCGTATTTGCAAGGAGCACCGTTACCGCACACTGCATTCTTGAACACACACTTCACGTTGAGCTGGCAGCGCTCTTCTGGAATGCTCACCAATTTGTATGTGCCACGATCCACCAAGGTGTACTCGGTGCCACCCGCTAACTGACCAGTGTTCAAAGCGGCATACGCAACAAACGGCTTAAACGTTGAGCCCAGGTTGTAACGACCAGAGATGGCGCGGTTCACCAAGATGGACATGTCCGGGTCATCAGTCTTTGGAAAGAGTTGCCCAAACTTTTCCGAAGTAATTCCTGCGTTGAACCAGCGGTTGTCAAAGTTTGGGTAACTCGCCATTGCAACGACTTCACCTGTGTCATGGTTCAACACAACGGTGGAACCAGCAGGAGCTTTGTAATACGTCACCTCGGGATAAGCAGGGTCAGGCTCACCGAACTGCATGACCTGTGGTGCTTCTGTGCGTCGACGAAGCAAGAGTTCGTTCTGCAGCGCTTGTTCCGCAAACTGCTGAATATCGAGATCAATCGTTAACTGAAGATCATTGCCCGGAATTGGTTCGCGACGTTCAAGTTGACGAAGGAATCGTCCGCGTGAGTCCACCTCGTACTTCACATATCCAGGAGTGCCTCGCAACACGGCTTCATACGTTTGCTCGACACCGAATTGTCCCACTCGAGCATCGGGGTCATATCCGAGGTTCTTGTAGTACTCCTCTTCGCTCCCCTTCTTAATTGCGCCAAGGAAACCAATGACGTGACTGGCCATTGGTGCGTACGGATACTCGCGACGCCATTCCTCACGCACATCAACACCTGGATAATCCTCACTTCGCTCACGCAGATAGATGCCCAGATCTTCGGCGACATCTTCCTTCAGTGGCAATGGCTGCAATTGGTCGTATCGCTTTGACTGATACCGATCTTCCAATTGCGACACAGTCATGTTCAATGCGCCAGACAAACGTGCCCACATTTGGGAACGCGCGAGTGGCTTCGCAATCACTGCGCGTTCGATGGTGATGGTGAGAATTCGTTCGTTACCAGCGACGATTCGACCTTCGAGGTCGAAGATGCGACCACGTTCTGGGGTGAGCTTGATGGTTCGCGTACGAACTTCGCGCACTTTTGCTTCGAGGCCGGGTGCGTCAACTGCTTGGAGGAACCACAAGCGCACAGTTAACAGACCCATCAACATGCATGCGACAGTGATGAGAACACCAAGTCGTGACATTGAGCGAGTGCCAACCATTAACGAACTGCCGATTCATCGCGAATTGCCCAGTTGCAGAGCCATTCCGCTGGAAGGCTGAGGGCAGCATTGAAGAGAGCAACGATGAATGCAACAAGGAACACATTCGTCGTCAGAACGCCATCGGCACCAGTAATGGTGAAAGCCACGGGAAGCATGATCATTCCGATGGCGCTCACTCCGAGTGCGGCCAACATACGAGACCACCACGTCGATTCATGCACGAATGTGTGCACAAAGCCAGCCAGATAACCCACGACTGCAAATACTGCTGCGCAAAGCCCCATCGGCGTCGTCAGCACCATGTCGTACAACAGACCAATGATGAATCCAGCGATAGCTCCGGTTTGCGAGCCCTTCGCAAGACCGCTCGATGCTGCCAGCAACAACATCACCTGCAAGCACACCCCGAAAGGTCGCATCTCATTGAAGATTGTTGTTTGTAGAGACAGAAACAAAAGACCCACCAAAACGAGACGCGTATAACGCGCTTCAGCAAGGACGATGAGACGCTCGATCATGGAGTTGCAGGACGTTCCGTGATTGGTTGATACAGAAGAACACGGACGAAATTGAGACTGTTGAGATTCGCTGACAATTTCACTTCAAGAATCGGACCAAGTGTTCCGGTGCGCTTCACGACGCGACTGACTGTGCCGACCACGATGTCAGGCGGCGCAAGAGATGTTGCACCACCTGCAGAAATGATGGGTGAACCGACAGCGACCGAACCGAATCGTGGCTGATTTTCAATGAAACGAATGATGGGGTTCTTCGAGAGGCCGCGTCCTTCAAGAGCGCCGGTCTCACGAAGAGGAAGGTCAACACCAGGTGGAACCGTGATGGGAGAATTGTCGTTTTGCCCAGGCTGGTTAGGCCCCACTGTTCCCGTTGGTGTCGATGAACCCGAAGAACTGGGCTGCGTCGTACTAGGGGCAATAGTTGCGCCCGGCTTAAAACCTTTAATGGTCGTGGTCGTTGTACGAGGGATAGTCGTTGTTGTTGTCGTCGTAGTCGTAGTGGTTGTCGTCGTCGAGGCGTTCGGATCTCCTGGAACGGTCGTCGTGGTCGTCGTCGGCGGTGTGTTCACCACTTTGACGGACAAGGAATATCCAGGATCTGTAATCAACATGACGACAGCGCGCTTGCTGTACACATCAGTCACTTTGCCAATCATGCCCGCAGCGTTCAGGACTGGCATGCCCACCTTGATGCCACATTCAGAACCGCGGTTGAGTTCAACTGTCTGAGCAAAGTTGGACGGTGATTGACCAACGACCTGAGCGGTACACGAGGAGATACCTGCGAGTGTTGGCAGACCATTCAATGCAAGAAGTTCTTGTGCCTCACGAACCGAAGCAATAGCTGCAACCGTTGCCCCTTCGTCATATGCAACAAGATCACGAAGACGACGATTTTCTTCTAAAACATCGTTGTATTTCGTAATGCCGTTCCAGGTGTTCTGCACCGGTCGCGTTACAACGCGCGTGGCACTTTCAATAGGGCGAAATACAACACCAAAAGCAGAGCGAGTGAAATTGACAAGAGAACTTCCACGCAAATCAAGCGTGATGAGAAGTACTGACGTCAACGAGAGCAGAAGAATTGCTCGACGCCGTGTGAAGGAATAGCCCGCCACGGAAAATTATCTACTGCTGATCGAGTCCTGGAGAGGACATCATTCCGCGCATCGCCTCAATGTTTTCGAGTGCACGACCCGAACCAATGGCGACCGCGTACAACGGGTCAGGAGCGATATAGCAAGGCATACCGGTTTCGTGGTTAATGCGATTGGTGATACCCGACAACAACGCACCACCGCCGGACAGATAGATACCGCGATCCATAATGTCTGCGGCCAATTCTGGTGGCGTGCGGTCGAGCGTTGACTTCACAGCATCAATAATGGCAGCAACCGGCTCTGCGATGGCTTCACGAACACGCTCAGAAGTGAGTTCAACAGTTCGAGGGAGACCCGACACAGTGTCGCGTCCACCAACGTCAGCTGTGAGTTCTTGTGCAAGTGGCCACGCCGATGCCATCTGAATTTTGATTTCTTCGGCAGTGTTGATGCCGATATCGAGACCAAATTCTGTTCTCACGAAAGCAACAATCGCTTCATCAAGTTCGTCGCCCGCAACCCGAACACTTTGCGCAACAACGATGCCGCCCAAAGAAATCACAGCAACCTCAGTTGTGCCACCACCAATGTCAACAATCATGTTGCCGCTTGGTTCATGCACTGGAAGATCTGCACCAATCGCTGCTGCCATTGGTTCTTCGATGATGTGAACGGGACGACGTGCGCCCGCATACTCCGCAGCATCCTGCACGGCGCGCTGCTCAACACCGGTGATTCCTGATGGAACACAGATAACCATTCGCGGCTTGCTCCAACGGCTAGTCGTAATGCGTTGGATGAAATAGCGCAACATCTTTTCGCACACGTCAAAGTCGGCGATAACACCGTCCTTTAACGGACGAATTGCTTCGATGTGCTTAGGCGTGCGGCCCAGCATTCGCTTCGCTTCCCAACCCACGGCAACAGGACGACCGTCGCGCATGTCGATGGCTACAACCGATGGCTCATTGAGCACGACGCCTTGACCGCGAACATACACAAGAGTGTTGGCGGTGCCGAGGTCGATGGCGATATCACGTCCGATAGCCAAAGGGTTGTTGCGAGTCATAAATGGTCTCCTCGGCGAATCGAAAACGACCGCCTATGGAATGGTAACTATCCGCGCCTTAGAGCGCGGGGAAGAAGATTCCCAGTTCGCGCTTTGCAGAATCAGCTGAGTCGCTGCCGTGAACAAGGTTCTCGGTGAACAATGTGCCGAAGTCACCACGGATGGTGCCAGGAGCTGCCTTGGCTGGATTTGTTGCACCCATCATGGTGCGAACGATTTCCCAGGTGTCCTCTGGACCCTCGAGAGCCATTGCAATGACCGGACCGCGGCCCATGAACTCAACAAGCTCGCCGTAGAAGCCTTTGCCCACATGCTCTTCGTAGTGGCGCTCAAGGATGGCTGCATCAAGGGTGCGAAGTTCCATGCCGACGAGGCGAAGCCCCTTGGATTCAAAACGGGAGGTGATGGCGCCAACAAGACCGCGTTCAACGGCATCAGGCTTGAGAAGGACGAGGGTGCGATTAGACATTCCTTCAGGCTAGGGGCTGGCCCATGCCTTACCCCCGCAAACGGGCGCAAACCCTTTAGGGAAGCACCTTTCGCAGGTGAGTACGGGCCGCTCCGACCACGTACAGGGACCCCGCAATCAAGATGGCGTCATCGCTGGTGGCGTCAGCCAAGGCGAGGTCGCATGCTCGCTCCACGGTGTCCACCTTCAAGACATCGGTACACCCCATCTCCTCTGCCGCCGCTGCAATCTCAGCCGCAGGTCGCGCACGAGGCGACGGAGCCGTGCAACAGATGATCCGCTCGAACTCGTCAACCTTCAGTGCCGACAACGTGTCAGAGATGTCGCGACCGCCCAAGGCACCGACGACCAAGATGCGTCGACCATGTGGATCGAAATCATCAAAGAAGACGCTGGCACACACATCGGCTCCGGCCGGGTTATGCGCGCCGTCAAGAATGACAAGAGGCTGATGGCCCACCACTTCGAAACGACCTGGCATCACAACTGACGAGAGACCTTCTTGCACCGTCTCTTGGTCTAGTGCGCCACCGAAAAATGATTCAACAGCGGTGATGGCAACAGCGGTGTTGTCGCCTTGATGCCATCCATGAAGCGGGAGAAAAAGATCGATGTAGTCGGCATGAGGTGTACGTACATGCAACGAACGACCGCCAAGTGCGAGATGGTTGTCGACAACATCAAATTGTTCCCCGCGGAAAAGAATTTCTTCATGTGGCTCCGCCGCAAAGATGGAGTGAAGTTCCTCATTGATGTCACCGACAATGGCAACGCTTCCCTCTTTGATAATTCCCGCTTTTTCCGTTGCGATGTGTTTGAGCGTCGGCCCAGCAAATTCAGTGTGGTCGAGAGCGATGTTCGTAATGACAGACACATCAGGATGCACAACATTTGTCGCATCCCATCGACCCAGCATGCCCACTTCAATCACAGCAACTTCCACTGCATCATCAGAGAACCAACGAAATGCAGCAGCCGTCATTATTTCGAAATAAGTCGGACGAACTCCCGAGATACCTTCAGCGTTTGCGACGGCAGCAACGGCTTCAGCAAAGTCGTATTCTGCGACTGCTTCACCGTTCACCTGAATTCGTTCACGAATATTTTCAAGATGCGGACTGGAGTAGGTGCCCACTTTGAGACCATGCGCCATCAACAACTTTGTGATGATCTGCGAAGTGGAGCCTTTGCCATTAGTGCCGGTGACATGAATGACTCGATAGTCGTTCTGGGGATCGCCAAGAACAGCAAGCAAATGTTCGATGTTCGACGTCGAGGGTGAGTCAACACGTCCCGTCTTCTCATACGAGGCGTGCTCGTCTAGATAGACAAGAGATTCAGCGAAATTCACGGGAATCAGGAAGCAGCGCGACGCTGACGAGGAGCACGCGCAGCGGTCTTGGTAACGATTTCTGGCGACACCTTGTTGTTGACGCACTCTGCGGTAACAAGAACCTTGGAAACGTCGGTACGACCAGGAACTTCATACATCACATCAAGCAATGTCTCTTCAAGGATTGCGCGAAGACCACGTGCACCAGTTCCGCGCGTCAACGCAAGATCTGCAATGGCTTCAAGAGCTTCAGGAGTGATGTCCAATTCGACATCATCAAACTCAAAGATTTTTCCGTATTGCTTAATGAGTGCGTTCTTTGGCTCGGTAAGAATTTGCATCAGCGCTGGCTTATCCAATGCATGCACAGCACCCACCATTGGCAAACGACCAATGAACTCAGGAATCATTCCGAACTTCAACAAGTCTTCAGGCAGAACTTGTGCGAACAACTCCCCTGGGTTCTTGTCGGCCTTGGACGTGACAGTGGCGTGGAAGCCCATGCCCTTATGACCGACGCGTTGTTCGATGATTTGTTCCAAGCCGGCGAATGCGCCACCGCAAATAAACAACACGTTGGTGGTGTCGATCTGAATGAACTCTTGATGAGGATGCTTGCGACCACCTTGTGGCGGCACAGATGCAACCGTGCCTTCAAGGATTTTCAAGAGTGCTTGCTGCACACCTTCACCAGAAACGTCGCGAGTAATGCTGGGGTTCTCCGCCTTGCGAGCAACCTTGTCGATTTCATCGATGTAGACAATGCCCTGCTCTGCACGCTTCACGTCAAAGTCGGCAGCTTGCAACAACTTCAGAAGAATGTTTTCGACGTCCTCACCGACGTATCCGGCTTCGGTTAATGCCGTGGCATCTGCAACCGCGAACGGAACATTGAGCATGCGTGCCAAGGTTTGAGCAAGGTGCGTCTTTCCGCAACCTGTTGGACCCAACAACAAAATGTTTGACTTCTGAAGCTCTACTTCATCGCGACGGATACCGCTGTTTTGCTGCATGTATTGCAGGCGGCGGTAGTGATGGAAAACGGCAACGGAAAGAACCTTCTTTGCCCGCTCCTGACCAACGACGTACTCGTCGAGAAAGGCACGAGTTTCAACGGGTGTAGGAAGCGATTCAAAGCGAACGTCAGAACGGTCGCCGACTTCTTCTTCAATGATTTCGTTGCACAGCTCGATGCATTCATCGCAGATGTACACACCGGGGCCGGCGATCAGTTTCTTGACCTGTTTCTGGGACTTGCCGCAGAACGAGCACTTCAATAGCTCGCCAGTGTCTCCAAATTTGGCCACGAAGGCCCTCCCTCGATGATGTGAATCAGCGAATTGGACCGGTGCGGTCCGCAAGCTGACGTGATGAAATCACATCATCGATAATGCCATACTCGAGAGCCTCTTGAGCTTCTAATACGAAGTCACGATCGGTATCTGTATGGATTTTCTCCAGGGACTGACCGGTGTGATCGGCCAAGATTTCCTCAAGAAGGTCACGCATACGAAGGATTTCCTTCGCGGCGATCTCCAAGTCGGTGACTTGGCCGTATCCAACCTGGCCATATGGCTGGTGGAGAAGAACGCGACTGTGTGGGAGCGCGAGGCGCTTGCCCTTGGTGCCAGCAGCGAGAAGAACCGCTGCAGCTGATGCGGCTTGACCGAGACAAATCGTCGCGATGTCGTTCTTGATGAACTGCATCGTGTCATAGATCGCGAACAACGAGTTGATGTCACCACCAGGGCTGTTGATGTAGATGTTGATGTCGCGGTCAGGGTTTTCACTTTCGAGGTGAATCAACTGTGCGCAAATGAGATTCGCAATGGTGTCGTCGATTGGTGTGCCAAGGAAAATGATGTTTTCCTTCAACAAACGCGAGAACAAGTCGTATGTACGCTCGCCGCGGCTAGTTGTCTCGGTGACATTTGGAACGTAATAGTTCTGGAAATTCATTGCATCGTCCCTTGGTTAGTCGTTCTGGTTAGTCGTGATCATGACCGTCGTGGTCATGATCGTGGTCGTGCTCGCCCAAGACAGTATCTGTGTCGAGCACAGTGCCATTCTGGTCTACGAAAGCGACGTTGTGGAGTAGCCACTCGAGTGCCTGCGACTTTGTCATCTGTGCGATGAGGTCTGTCACTGCATCGTTCTGCTCGTACGCCTTACGCACCTTGGCGGTCTTCTCGCCAACGCGGACGCCGATGGATTCGTACTCTGCTTCGAGATCTTCATCCGAAATGGTGATGTTCTGAGCAACTGCTACAGCGCGAAGGGCAAGGTCGATCTTGACAGCCTTCTCGGACTGAGTCTTCATGCCGGCGATGAATGAATCGGCATCTTGACCAGTTGCGGACAACCACTGGTCAAGCGCAATGCCTTGAGCCTGGAACTGCTGCAAGGTGTTTTGTACTCGCGCCTGAAGGTCGTTGTTGACCATTGATTCTGGAGCTTCGATCTCGACAAGCTTTTCCAGCTCATCGGTGAGACGGTCGACAACAGTGCGACGCATCTGGTTGATGCGCATCTCTTCGTAACGAGCACGAAGCGCTGTCTTCCACTCTTCGATGGTGTCTGCGTCTGCGATGTTCTCAGCGACCCACGCATCGGAAAGCTCTGGAATCTCAAGTGTCTGCACACGATTCACAGTCACGACGAAATCTGCTGATTCTTCGGTTCCGTTTGGAACTGCAGAGAACTTCAGGGTGTCGCCCTTCTTTGCGCCCGTGAGTTGATCGTCGAAACCAGGTGCAACCCAGCCACGACCAACTTCGTATGTCCATTCGTCAACGTTGAGGCCAGGCACTGGCTCTCCGCCACGAAGACCTTCAAGGTCGATGACCACATTGTCGCCCACCGCTGCAGCACGGTCAACTTCAACAAGCGTGCCGAAACGACGACGCTCTGTGGCAATGGCTTCTTCCATCTCTTCGTCGGTGAGCGCTGGGTTCACGAGTTCCACGCGAAGACCTGCATAACCAGGGACCTGGATGACAGGGCGAACTTCCACTGTTGCTTCAAACTTCACAACGCCGGAATCTTGTCCTTCGAGAAGGTTCACGTCGGGTTGCGCGATGATGTCGAGCTTGTGCTCAATCACGGCCTTGCTGAGATATTCAGGGATGGCGTCATTGATTGCCTGACCACGAGCAGCGTCGATACCGATGCGTGCTTCAAGGACGCGACGAGGAGCCTTGCCTGGACGGAATCCGGGAAGACGCACTTCATGTGCAATCTTTCGGAACGCGGCATCAATGTTCTTGTCGAATTCTGACTCGTCCACTTCGATGGAGAGCTTGACCTGGTTGCCTTCGAGGGCTTCAAAAGTGCTTTTCACAGGCTTCGGAGTGTATCGGTTCGCATTCAATGCTCCCTTTCCAGCAATAATGGAGACATGACGCTTTGGAAGCCCCATGCACTCGCCGCTCCCCACCAGGGCCAGATCAATCTGCGCAATGGCGACAAGGTGCGTACCACCGTGGATATTGACGGCGCCCCCGCAGGTACAGAAGGCAAGGTCATCTTGTCCAATGGCTTCAACTGGCTTCGTTATCGCGTCCTCTTCGTGAATGGCATTGAGATTGGCGACCTCGACCATCGCAACATCGAGCCCATCGGTCGTACAGCCAAGCGTCTTGCCCGTCAGGCAAAGCGCGCCCGATAGGGGTTATTCGTTCTGTCCGATATCCTCGGATACTCACACCACGGGGTGTGGCGCAGTTGGTAGCGTGCCTGGTTTGGGACCAGGAGGCCGGGAGTTCGAGTCTCCCCACCCCGACCATTTGACTGAAGGAGAGCCCCATGCCGGCAGACCTTGACACCGCAAAGTACGTCTCTTTTGTGACATACAAAAAGGACGGTACCCCCGTAGCAACCCCCGTGTGGGTTGTTCCTTTCCAGGGCGGATATGCGTTCACAGCTGATCCTGAATCATTCAAGATCAAGCGTCTTCGCAACGACGCACGTGCCACTCTCACCGTGTGCGACATGCGTGGGAAAATCAAAGATGGCGCAACTGTCCATATCGGTGCCGCTGTTGTGCTCGATGAAGACGACGCGGAAGACGTCGCCAAGTTGATTCGTAAGAAGTACGTCGTCGGAACCAAATTGTTGGGCGTCTACTCACTTCTCAAGAAGCTCAAGGGCTCTGGAAGCACTGCTGGCGAAGCCGCCATCAAAGTGACTTTGTCTTAATCCACAAGGGTCACACGAATATTTCCTAGAAATTTCAAGGAATCCCTAGGTTTTCCACAGGCTCTGCTGTACGGTTGAGACTCATTCATTTGTCCATGGGTACAAACCGGTATCTATGGCCCTTACAAGGGAGATACCCACCATGGACATCAGTCCTGTTACTTTTGCTGACCTCGGACTGCCCTCCGCCCTAGTTGACGTCTTGGCGTCTCAAGGCATTTTGGCTCCGTTCCCCATCCAGCAGGCCACCATCGCCGACGCTCTTTCGGGTCGTGACACACTCGGCCGCGGCCGCACAGGCTCTGGCAAGACCCTTGCGTTCTGCCTTCCGATGCTCACCCGTTTGCACAACAGCGGCGGTCGTCGTGACCGTTTCCGCCCCCGTGCCGTCATCTTGGTGCCAACCCGCGAACTCGCGAACCAGGTACGTGACGTACTTGAGCCATTGGCTGAAGCACTCAACATGCGCACCGCAACTGTTTATGGCGGCGTGAGCTACACCGGCCAGATCAACGCAATGCGCAACGGTGTCGACATCGTTGTTGCATGCCCTGGTCGTTTCATTGACCTCATGGAGTCTGGTCAGATCGAACTTGATGCAGTGGAATGCACCATCTTGGACGAAGCCGATCACATGGCAGAACTTGGTTTCCTCGAGCACGTCACACGCATTCTTGAAAAGACACCACGTGAGGGACAGCGCTTGTTGTTCTCCGCAACTCTTGACCGTGGCATCGACAAGCTTGTTCGTAAGTTCCTCCAGAACCCAGTGACTCACGAAGTTGAGTCTTCGGAAGAGAACGAAGCGACAATGACGCACTACTTCTTCCAAGTCACACAGGGCAACCGTTTCGACATCATTGCTGACCTCTGTGCAGCACCTGGTCGTTCACTTGTCTTCACACGCACAAAGCACGGCGCACGC
Source organism: Actinomycetota bacterium (assembly GCA_041175365.1). Classification (GTDB taxonomy): domain Bacteria; phylum Actinomycetota; class Acidimicrobiia; order Acidimicrobiales; family Ilumatobacteraceae; genus UBA2093. The sequence continues at coordinate 18,089 of JBEDFA010000093.1, forward strand.
AAGCTTGCAGCAGCACTTGTTGATGCAGGTGTTCCTGCAGTCGAATTGCACGGCGACCTCTCGCAAGCTGTTCGTGCTCGCAATCTCGCTGCATTGTCTTCCGGCAAGGTGGACACGCTCGTTGCAACAGACATCGCAGCTCGCGGTATTCACGTTGACGACATCGCACTTGTTATTCACGCTGATCCACCAGAAGAGCACAAGGCATTCCTTCACCGCTCTGGCCGTACCGCACGTGCCGGTGCAGAAGGAACTGTTATCACCATGGTGACGGAGAACATGCGTCGTCACACCAAGCGTCTTGCAAAAGATGCAGGCATTGATCCCATCATGAAGACCATCGTCAAGGGCGATGCATTCTTGATGGAAGTTGCTCCTGGTGAGCGCACATC
>JBEDFA010000094.1:0-5958 GCA_041175365.1 Actinomycetota bacterium
ATTAAGCCATAACGGCTACGGGCATCCGTATGGATGGCAGCCGCCACCCGTGTAACGACCAGTTGCCGTGAAACCATTTGGAACAGACACCACGTTGTAATCAGCTGTGTAGTTGCCATATTGGTACCAACCCCAGTTAACGAAGTGATACGTATCTCCCGCGAAACGAGTGAGATAACCAGTCCAGTTTCGAGTTGATCCGTCATTGCACTCGAATCCGTGCACGCCGTATCCATCAATGACAAAGACACAATTCAATGCAACAGTCGACGTTGTCGTACTCGTCGAGGTTGTTGATGAGGAAGTTGAACTTGAAGATGGAGAATTTGGACTGTTCGACGTCGTAGTGCTGTCTTGCGATCCAGATGCACCACTTGCCAGAGTTGTCGCAACATTCTTGATTGTGGTTGTGGTTGTGGTTGTGGTTGTGGTTGTCATTGGCGGTGCAGTAACAGGTGTTGTCGGAACTTCGGCAACCGCCTCCACATATGCACTATTCGTGAGACTGCGATCCGCTACGGGAGAAAGACCTGGCTTCACTACCTCAGGAATCAATTCTTCAACCACAGGCGCAACAACAGTGACCAGTTCTGTTGTCTTCTCTACTTGAGGAATATTTGTTGCATTATCGGTGACAACTACTTGCGGATTTGATTCGTTTACAAGAACCGGCGATGAACCGCCATCAACGGCAATGGACAATGAGTTGTCATTAATTGTGATTTCTGATGAATTTGTATCCACTTGGGCAATGACATCATCTACTGCAATTTGAATATTGGTTGATGAGTCATTTAGAGAGATTGAATTTTCAGTGAACGTGATAGGTGCGCGCAGTTTTTTTCCTTTTGTAACAATGCGCACCACAGAATTCCCGTTTGACACATAGGCAGATGCGGTGTCGGGCAGAGTTAATTCAAAATCGGTCTCATTTGTTGAAAGCACAAACTCAGGAATCTTGACGACGTTGTCACAAGAAGCAGAACGGATTGCTCTTGATGAAACATCTCCAATTGATTCGGTATTCGCCGGCGAATACGTTCCGTTCTTCGTCTTAACTGACCAGTTCGAAGAGGTGGAACGAATCAATAAAACAGACTTCGTGACTTTGCTGCCGTCTCCGCAGAAGGGACAGGTTCCGGCGGTACGAGCAGAAATCGGAGTGATATCAAGATCGCCGGCTTTCCCGGTCCATGCACATTCATCCTTCTGTGGATTCGTACTAGAGAACGAAAAGAACCATTGCTGTGCTTTGAGATCAATGACGACGTACCGCTCCATGCCTGGCCAGTTGCTGTCGTACACCTTGATGACTGCAAGATCTTCACTTGGAAATTCAAGTGCATATGGCAAAACGGCATGCCCACCAGTTGGTGTGTACACACCCAATGTGTATTGAGTGCCACCTTCCTGAAAAGACTTATGCAACTCATTCAGAATTTCAACAAGTGATTTCTTAGACCATTCATTCGTTGCATCTTGGACTTCTGGGAGAAATTGCGTAGCAAAGGCACGCATAATTCCATGAGTGACATCACCCTCATTGGGAAGCTCCACCGTTGGTGGATTTTCTTTTGTATCGAAACGTGCAGATGCCTGCACTGCAAGTCCTTCACAATGGCCGGACTGACGCGCTTCATTCACCATTTGCGCCCATGCGGCCGCCTGAGCCGTTGGTGAACAGGTCTCTCCGGTACCTGACACACACGCCCTTGCACCAAACATGGTGGAAAGGTCTGATGCATCAAAAATCTCTGGCGTTGCACTCGCACCAAAATTGGCGAAGGCAAATCCGTTTTCCTTCGGAGCAAGGCCAGTATCGATTGCTTTCGCCGAGAGAAGGACGGACCCACCCCCACTACACGACGTAATGAAACTCAAAACTGCTGCGCAAGCGATTGCAGCAATACGGTTGGTCCGGCGGATCGGTTGTTCATTCAGCATGGGGAGACCTTTAAACTTGAATCTAAATTCAGTCTAGGGAGTTCCCTCAAACGGCAATGAGGTACAGAGCCTCACCCCCCTATTAGGGTCACGACGTGGCCAAATTGAAGCTTGTGCATCGTTGTTCCGACTGTGGAGCCTCTTTCCCAAAGTGGTCGGGACGTTGTTTGTCCTGTGGCGCATGGAATTCCCTCGTAGAAGACGTCGAAGGCCCCGATGAATCCCACGCCACCCTCGCCGCAGGTTTAGCCCTCGTTCCCCCTGGGGAGGCCACGCCTATTGGTGATGTCAGCTCGCACGAGAGCGATCCAGTTCCCACAGGCATCGGCGAGCTCGACCGTGTGCTTGGCGGCGGACTTGTTCCCGGTTCTGTCACTTTGTTGGGTGGTGAGCCTGGTATCGGTAAGAGCACCTTGTTGTTGCAGCTTCTCGCAGGTGCAACTGGTCCGTCGCTCTATGTCACTGCTGAAGAAAGTGCACAACAAGTTCGCCTGCGGGCAGATCGTCTCGGCGCTGTCAGCCCACACTTGTGGTTGTTGCCAGAAATGTCGATGCCCAACATCATTGCGGCCATCGACAAAATTGCACCGTCGCTTGTTGTCATCGACTCCATCCAAACCGTTGTTGATCCTGAACTTGGTTCAGCTCCTGGTTCGGTTGTGCAAGTGCGTGGTTGTGCACATCGACTTGTGCAAGAAGCAAAGCGTCGTAATGTCAGCATCGTGATTGTTGGTCACGTCACAAAAGAAGGCGGGCTTGCTGGTCCTCGTGTGCTTGAACATGTTGTCGACACTGTTTTGTCATTCGAAGGTGAACGTCATCATGCATTGCGCCTCTTGCGCGCATCCAAGCATCGCTTCGGAGCAAACAATGAATTAGGGCTTTTTGAGATGACAGAAACGGGCCTGCAGGGTGTCCCCGATGCAAGTCAGTTGTTCCTCACAGACCGCCGCACTGGTGTTCCTGGTTCTGTTGTCGTTCCCACTATTGAGGGACAACGTCCACTGTTAGTGGAACTGCAAACACTCACGAACCCTGTGAACTCCGGTGTACCTGCACGTCGCAGTGCACAAGGTGTTGACCACGGACGACTCTCCATGTTGTTGGCAGTACTCGAACGTCGTGCTCGTGTCAGCCTCGCCGGACATGAGGTGTACGCATCGGTTGTAGGCGGTGTGAAGTTAAGCGAGCCAGCAGCAGACCTTGGTTTGTGTCTTGCGTTGGTCTCCGCAATCACCAATGTTCCGCTGCCGGCAGATCTTGTCGTGATTGGTGAAGTCGGACTTGCTGGCGAGGTACGCCAAGTTGGTCATCTCGGTCAACGTCTCAACGAAGCCGCTCGCCTCGGATTCGGGCAAGCCATCGTTCCTGCCAGTGCACCCGACATCAATGTGGGTTGCACTATCCGTCGCGCCAGCACTCTGAACGAAGCCCTCGCCCTGGCTGGCCTCACCACCAACGGCTAACCCCCCACTTCAGACCTGGCTCTGGCCAGCTCGGTCCGACAATTCCATTGTTAGAGTGTCTAACTATGTCGTCCTCGCAGGCTTCTCTCACCAAAGTACGCCTGCTCCTGCCTGGGCTTGCTTTGGCAGGCGTTGCGGTTGCCCTCGGATTCGGGGCAAATACGGCATTTTCCAGCCTTTCACCCCTCACGGTGTCCCTATTAATAGGTGCACTCCTCGGAAACCTTGGCCTCATCCCTTCCCTCGCCGATGCCGGGCTGAAGTTTGCTTCCCGCCATCTTCTGCGTGCGGGCATCGTTGTCCTGGGTCTGCAACTTTCCCTTCGTGAAGTCGCCCACCTCGGCGGCAAAGGTTTCATCGCCGTGATTGCTGTCGTCACCATCACGTTCTTTGGCACGCAGTTCATTGCGCAGTGGCTTGGTGTCTCCCCTGGCCTTGGGCTTCTCACCGCAACCGGTTATTCGATCTGCGGTGTTTCTGCGATCAGTGCGATGACTGGTGCAGTTGACGGTGACGAAGAAGATGCAACCTATGCAATCGCACTCGTCACGATGTTCGGAAGCGTCTGCATTTTCATGTTGCCTATCTTTGGCCACCTCATAGACATGGGCAATGTGCGCTTTGGTTTGTGGGCCGGGTCGTCCGTGCATGACGTTGCACAAGTTGTTGCAACAGCCACTGCGTATTCAAATGAATCTCTTAAAGGCGCGGTCATCGTGAAGTTGACGCGTGTGATTCTTCTCGCTCCGCTTGTCTCTTACTTTGCGTACAAGCATCGTCGTGCACATAAGTCAACAACGAGCGACGCAGTGACTGTCACCAAGACTTCCCCTCTTCCGATGTTTATTGTTCTCTTTCTCGGCATGGTGTGTGTTCGCACGACTGGTGCCCTATCCGATGATGTACTGCACAATTTCAAGAATCTTGAAAAGACACTTCTTGCAATGGCCCTCGTCGGGCTTGGCGCTGGTGTGAACATTAAGAAACTTCGCGTCCTTGGTTCACGGCCCCTCATCCTCGGACTTCTCTCATGGTTGCTTGTGATGGGGACATCACTGGCAACTATTCGTCTTATTCCACTCGACTTCTAAAGATCTATAAACAAAGGAAAAAACAATGATTGAAATGAATTGGTTCCTCCCCACTGGCGGTGACTCCCGTGATGTTCTCCCCGATGAGAACTCTGTCAATCGCGCACCTAGCCACGAGTACCTTGCACAGATTGCACGCGCATGTGAAGACCTCGGTTTCGAAGCTCTCCTCACACCATGCGGTACTGGCTGTGAAGATGCATGGCTTGCAACGTCTTCCATCATTCCGCTGACCAAGCGCATCAAGTTCCTTGTGGCATTCCGCCCAGCACTTCTCACACCGACTTTGGCAGCACAGATGGCAAGCACCATGCAGCGCATGTCGAATGGTCGTTGCTTGGTGAACATCGTGACGGGTGCAGAGCAGGCCGAACTTCTTCGCTTCGGAGTATCCGAAGACAAAGAGACTCGTTATGAGCGCACCGGCGAGTTCATCAAGGTGATGCGTGGTGCATGGTCTGGTGAGCCATTCACATTCAAGGGCAAGTTCTTTGAAGTCACGGACGCAATGACACGCGAAACTCCGAATCCAGTTCCGCCGATTTATTTTGGCGGCGCAAGCGATGCTGCAGAAAATGTCGCAGCTGAAAACGTTGACTTGTACTTGTCTTGGGGCGAAACACCTGAAGCAATCAAGGAACGTCACGAACGCGTTGCAGCAAAAGCTGCGGCCCTTGGTCGCACAATGCGTTTTGGTATTCGTTTCCACACCATTGCTCGCCCCACCAGCGAAGAAGCATGGGCCGTTGCCGATGGCATCTTGAATTCAATGGCACCCGATGCAATTGAAAAGGCTCGCGCCGACTTCCTCAGCACACAATCCGTCGGTCAGCGTCGTCAGTTCGACCTGCACGGCGGCGATGTCAACAAGTTGGAAATTCACCCCAACGTGTGGGCCGGTATCGGTCTTGTGCGCGGCGGCGTAGGTACTGCACTTGTGGGCAGTTACGAAGAAGTTGCGGATCGCATCGTTGAATATCACAACCTCGGAATCGACTCGTTCATCATGTCCGGCTATCCACATCTTGAAGAGGCGTACTGGTTTGGTGAAGGCGTGATGCCCATCCTGCGCCAGCGCGGATACTTGCCAGCACTTGAAGGTGGACCCACCAAGGTGTTCTCATTTCGATGAAAAAGATTGGTCTTCTTCTCGTCGGCCATATCGATGCGGGCAGCCTGCACGTGGGTGGCGACTATCCAGAGCTGTACGCCGACATCCTCGCACCAAAGGGCATTGAGCTCACCACGTATCGATGCGATGAAGGTCAGATGCCTGACTCATTGAACGAGCAGGACGGTTGGATGTGCTCACCCAGTCGTCTCAGTGTGTACGACGACCACGCATGGCTGCGTGACGTTGAACAACTGCTGCGCGACATGGTGGCGAAAGAGTCTCCCTATGTTGGTATCTGCTTTGGACATCAACTCATGGCCCAGGCACTGGGTGCAACTGTCGC
>JBEDFA010000095.1:0-12925 GCA_041175365.1 Actinomycetota bacterium
AGGACCGGGCGGTCTTTGTGGTGTTCACCGTAGCGAACGGGTGTTCGTAAGTTTGCCCGAACATCTGTTCGGTGTCAACCCCTCAACCAAACATTTGTTCTCCGAACAGGTGTTTGACCCCAGCCACGAACACCTGTACGCTCATCCCCATGTCTGAAGCCCTTACTGAACGCCAGCGCCAGATCCTGCTTGTTATCGAACAAGCCATGCAGGACCGCGGATATCCACCCTCCGTTCGCGAAATTTGCGAGGCCGTGGGGCTCAACTCCCCCGCCACCGTGCACACCCACCTCAAGACCCTTCAAGAGATGGGCTTCATTCGCCGCGACCCTTCCAAGCCACGCGCCATCGAAGTTCGTTTCGACACCAACTCTGAAGTTGCCATGGAGCGTCGTCCATCGCGCCACATTCCTCTCATCGGCGATGTTGCAGCAGGCACCAATGTGCTCGCTCAGCAAAACGTGGAAGACCTCATTCCTCTTCCCACCGACTTCACCGGTGAAGGCGAACTCTTCATGTTGCGCGTTCGTGGTGATTCCATGATCGAGCTCGGCATTCTCGACGGCGACTTCGTTGTTGCACGTCAGCAGAAGGTTGCAGACAATGGCGACATCGTCGTTGCCGGTATCCCAGGCGACGAGGCCACCATCAAGACCTTCAAGAAGTCGGGCAAGAACATCACTCTCATTCCTGCAAACGAAACAATGCAGCCCATGGTTTTCGATGCAGACGAAGTGCAGATCTTCGGCAAGCTCGTCACCGTGATGCGCAAGCTCTAAGAACGACAAAGAAAAAGCCCCTCGCAGTTAGTACTGCGAGGGGCTTTTTTTATTCAGTGCAACTGAACGATTACTTCACTTCAGGCAACTGAGCCTCGCTCCACGCCAGCATTCCACCCGTCATGTTCAAAGCGTCGTACCCACGGTTAATCAACCAGGCAGCCACCTTGCCTGAACGATTACCGCTACGACACACAACGATTGTTGTCATCTTCTTATCGAGTTCAGACAATCGCTCTGGCAACTGTGCCATTGGGATATGTACTGCGCCATCGATGTGACCTTCAGTCCATTCGTTCTCTTCGCGTACGTCGATCATCAGTGCATTCGGATACACCTGTGCTGCAACAACATCAATCACTGGAAGAGTGGACGGAATGTTGCTGGTGGCCCACGCGTCATACCCGCCGATGAGGTCAGACACATCCGTGAAACCGTGAGACTTCAACAAACTTGATGCCACTGATGATCTGTATCCACCCGCACAATTCACCACCACGGGCACGTTTGGATCGAGCTCAGGAATTGTTTGCAACAACGCAGGCAGCGGAATGTTGCGAGCACCAGGCAACATGCCCAGCGCTGTCTCACCTGAGTTGCGAACATCGATAACTACAAGCTCACGAAGAGATGCCATGCGTTCAGCAAGTGATTCCACCGATAAACGTGATTGCTTCTCCACCAATTCTGGGTGCTGCAACATTTCCTGAATAGGGTTGCTGATGCAACCCAAAACATTGTCGAAACCAATGCGTGCCAGGCGTGTACGCGCCTCGCGCTCAAAACCGGCATCCGACACAATCACGATTGCCGTACCAGGCTTCATCACTTCGCCCACATACTCCGCAAAGCGTCCCGACAAACCCACATTCACAGAGCCACGGATGTGACCCAGTGCGAAAGATTGATCATCACGCGAGTCGATAATCACCGCACCTGTTGCAGAAAGGGCAACAGCTTCTGGTGCAGAAATCTCTACAAGCGGAGCATCGTCATCCAACAATGGACGAGCTTCACGATTGCGATTCGCTGCGAAAGGGAAATACATCGGCGCAACGTTTTGACCTTCAGTCACAACATCAACGAAGTCATCAATCACCATGGGTGCAAGTGCATAGTTGGTTCGACGCTGTTCACCAATGGTGGACACTGTTTCGGTGGACAACTGCTTGCCACACGAAGAGCCAGCGCCATGCGCTGGATACACCATGGTGTCATCAGGCAACAGCAACAACTTGTTGTGCAACGATGCGAACAACTGCCGAGCAAGATCATCAGCAGTTACACCGACGGATGCAAGAAGGTCCGGTCGACCAACATCGCCAATGAACAAGGTGTCCCCCGTGAGAACACTGTGTGGCTGACTATTTGGACCGTTCTCACGCACCACAACACTGATTGATTCAGGCGTGTGCCCCGGTGTTTCCAGAATCTCTAAGTCCACATCGCCAAGGCTGATGTGCGAACCGTTTGACAATGTCTCGGCTTCAAACTCGATGCGTCCTGTAGCGGCCGCACCAAACACAATGCTGGCGCCAGTGGCTGCCGCAAGTTCAAGGTGTCCCGAGAGGAAGTCAGCATGGAAGTGAGTTTCAATGACTTTCACGATGCGCAAACCGTTTGCAGCAGCATCGGCCACGTATTGATCAATGTCGCGCTGTGGATCAATCACGGCAGCAAGACCAGTGGCGGTATCCCCCACCATGTAGCTCGCGTGCGAAAGGCATTCAAGGTAGTACTGCTGAAAAAACATTTGCATCCTCCTAAGTGGATTCTCTCATGATACCCTAGGGGGTATGTGTAGACAAGTGACATGCAAGAAATGCAACCGCCCGTCTTGGGCAGGCTGTGGCGCCCACGTTGAACAAGTGCTCGGCCACGTGGCCAAAGCCGACCGTTGCAACTGTTCAGCCAAGGCTCCCGCAGCCGCCACCCCAAGTGGTGGTCGCCGTTGGTTCCGTTCAAGCAAGGGATAATGAATCATGCAGATTGATAGCGACGTCATCGTTGATCTTCAGAAGCGACTTCGTCGCATCGAAGGACAAGTACGCGGAATCCAAAACATGCTCGAAGAAGAGCGTGAATGCCGCGACATCGTGACGCAAATTGCTGCGGTCACAAAGGCCATGGAACAAGTCGGGTTCAAGATGCTCGCATCGGGCCTTGCTAACTGCTTGCAGAATCCATCCGAAGCTGCTGCTTCTGGCTACTCCGTTGAAGAAGTCGAAAAGATGTTCCTCAAACTCTCGTAGTTGTTCGTGCGGGCATATGCCCGCATCACTACAAGCCGAGGCGTTCAGCAACGAGACGCAACTTCGCGTCTGGCTGCACTACTGCTACACGCACGTTGCGTGAACCGCCAGCGCCGTAGAAGTCTCCTGGGCTCACCAAAGCCCCACCCTCACGCGCAAGTCGCTCTGTGAAGTCCCACGCATCTTCTGCGTCGAACCACAAATAGAAACCGCCATCTGGCATTCCGATGTCGATGCCCGACCACTTCGACAATGTGGTGGCCATGTATTCAAGACGTGAGCGATAGCGATCACGCTGCACGGTGACGTGCTCATCATCATCAAGCGCGGCAACGCCCGCAGCTTGAGCAGGACCAGGCACCATGAAGCCAGCATGCTTACGCACCTCTTTGAGGTACTCCACAATCTCTGCATCACCGGCATAGAAACCCACGCGCACACCTGCCAAGTTGGAACGCTTCGACAACGAGTGCACTGCAATCACACCATCAAGACCGTGTTGCAGAATTGATTGCGACGAGGTCGCCCATGTGAACTCGGTGTAGCACTCGTCGCTAAACACCGGCACGTTGTTCTTGCGACCCCAGTCAGCGGCGTACTTCAGATCATCAAGTCCACCCGTGGGGTTGCTGGGGCTATTTACCCACAACATCAAGGCGCGATCAATGTCTTCTTGCGAGATAGAAGCGAAGTCCATGTGGCCTTCTGCATTCATCGGCACAGCAAGCGGGCGCAAACCAGCGAGGATCGCGCCCATCTCGTAGGTGGGATACGCAACAGCCGGATAAATCACTGTGTCGCGGTTCGGACGACGCAACTTCATGTACTGCGGCGTGGTGGCAACAAACTCTTTCGTGCCGATACATGCAGCGATGCGAGACAACGGAACATCAATGGAGAAACGACGACCCATCCAACGCGCGATGGAACGGCGCAATGGTTCAGAACCAATTGATGCGGGATAGCCGCGCTCTGCTCCAGAGCCTGCAAGTGCATCAATGACTGCTTGTGGAGGTGGATCACACGGTGTGCCAATGGAGAGATCGACGATGCCGCCGTCATGGGCTGCAGCCAACTTTTGATACGCGTCGAGACGATCGTACGGATACGGAGGTGGCTCGAAGCCCACGAGGTCTCTGTTGATGTCAGCCATGGTGGTTCTAGTTTCCACCATTTGACGTGCTGACGACGAACTCCCGCAATCGACCCGCTGAGGCTTCGGACAGTCGGGCGCGAATACGCAGCCCAGTCTCGGCTTCTTCAATAGACACCACTTCACCTTCACGGTGAACTGAGGCCACGATGTCGCCTCGCTCAAACGGCACCAGCAGCTCCGTGACTTTGCTGATGGCACGCATACGGTCAGACAAACGGCGCAACAAGATGTCCATGCCTTCGTTTCTCAGAGCTGACACTGCAACGGCACCCTGGTACTCCTCCACCAACGAAGCACCATGGTCATCCAGCATGTCGGCCTTATTGAACACGATGAACTCCGGAACATTGTCCGCGCCAATCTCTGACAACACTTCACGCACTGCTGTGATCTGCTGGTCAGGATGAGTCGCGCTGCCATCCACCACATGCACCAACATGTCGGCAGCGGCTGCAACTTCCAATGTGCTCTTGAACGACTCGACAAGACCATGAGGCAGTGCGCGAATAAACCCAACTGTGTCCGTCAGCAAGACGGGTTCACCACCAGGCAACGACAAGCGACGAGTCGTCGGGTCGAGAGTGGCGAACAATCTGTCTTCCACGAGGACACCTGCACGCGTTAACGCGTTCAGCAACGTTGATTTGCCAGCGTTGGTGTATCCGACAATGACCACCGACGCCAACCCACTACGACTGCGGCTCTTGCGCTGTGTGGAACGCGTGCGTTGCAAGTCTTTGAGGTCTCGTTCCAGTTTCTCGATACGGCGCATGATGCGACGACGATCAACTTCCAATCGAGTTTCACCAGGACCACGAGTACCGATACCGCCGCCCTGCTGTGACAAGCCAGCCTTTGCACCACGACGTAAACGTGGCAAGCGATAGCGCAACATGGCGAGTTCTACTTGCGCTTTACCTTCTTGGGTGTGAGCGTTCTGAGCGAAGATGTCAAGGATGACAGCCGTACGGTCGAGTGCCGTACGACCCAATGCACGTTCAAGGTTGTACTGCTGACCAGGAGTGAGTTCGTTATCAAACACCACAGTGTCGGCGTCGAGCGCCAAGCACACTTCTTTTAGTTCTTCAACTTTTCCCTTACCGATGTAGAACGCAGAATCAGGAACATCTCGACGTTGTGTCACGCGCGCTGCTTCATCTGCACCTGCGGTGTCAATCAGTAATGACAACTCGTCGAGACCTTCGTCCGTATCTTCATCGGTCTGGCCACCCATCGTGACGCCCACCAACACAATCCGTTCCCGAAAAGAGCGCTCAATCAGTGTCTGAGTGAGAGCCTCCTGGTACGGATTACTCATACAAGAACCGTGACAGTTGCGATGTACGCAGCTGGCCCAATGAGAGTCGCACGACGATCTTCAGAGATACGCACGCGCGCTACTCCGCCGTCCATGTGCACCACCACTTCTTCCACACTCTTCGGCACGAGCCCCCACGACAAAGCCGCATCTGCCGCAGCACAAGCACCGGTGCCACATGCACGCGTAATGCCTGCACCACGTTCGTGCACGCGCATGGTGATGGCATTAATTCCGGGACCTTGCTCGATGATTTCAAGATTCACCTGCGGAACAATGGAACCCAGTCGACCGAGATCAACAAACGCAACTTCTTCCACGCCAACCACAGAGTGCGGATTACCGAGCGAGACATGACTAACAGGTCGCATCGGGTCACACTCCAAACCTGCCCAGCCTTCGGGCTCATTGAGATCGGTGACTTCACCCATATCGACGCTCACCTGAATGACATCGCCATCCCAATCACCCACCACTGTCGCCGTACGCATGCCAGCGTCGGTACGGACGTAATACGTGGTGTTCGCGGTGCCTTGCAATGCTGTGTGTGCGGCCTGAACCAAACAACGAATGCCATTGCCACTCATCTCGGCAACACTGCCGTCTGCGTTATACAAACGCATCGTGAGGTTGGTGGAACCATCCATGCCGAGCAGCAACAAACCGTCTGCACCGATGCCCGTGGAACGCGCACAGACAGCACGAGCAACATCTGGCCACGACGTTGTTGGCTCACCTTGGGCAAGGTCGTAGACGAGGAAGTCGTTTTCTAAACCGTGGTGCTTGGTGAGAGTCGCGTGCATTGATTCACAGACTAAGCGAGAGCAGCCACGACAAGAGGGGTGACTTCTGCAATTGGGTCATTCTGTACCTCAACCCACTTGATTCGTGGGTCTCGGCGGTACCAACGCTCTTGGCGGACAGCGAACTGCTGGGTGCGCAGAATGGTTGCATCGATTGCCTCTTCAAGAGTCCAACGACGCTCAATGTGTTCGATGATTTCCTTATAACCGAGCGCCTGGCGTGCTGTGTCAGAAATACCTTTCGGCTCGTTCATGATGCCGCGCACCTCGTCGACGAGACCAGCATCAATCATTCTGTGGACACGTAATGCAATTCGCTCACGCAGAGCCTCACGCTTCCACTTGATACCAATCTGCACCGTGTCCACTGGAGGGTATGCGCCGATTCCTTCGCCAAATGAACTGAATGTCTTACCGCTGCCGAGGCACACTTCAAGAGCTCGAATCATGCGGCGGCGATTGTTCGGATCAATCTTCTTCACTGCTTCAGGATCCAGTTCTGATAACTGTTCGTACAGTGCCTCGGTGTCGCGATTTGCTTCCAACTGTGCACGAATCTTGGGGTAGTCCCCCGGCATGGACAAACCATCCACCAAGGCCGTGACATACAAACCTGTACCGCCGACAATCAATTCACTTGCGCCGGCATTGCTGATCTTCTTTCGAGCAACAGCAACATCTTCGACAAAACGTGCAACGGAGTAACGCTCACTGGGTTCTGCGATATCAACGCCGTAATGAACAACCTGGCGTTGATCATCGTCAGTTGGCTTCGCTGTGCCGATGTCCATTCGTCGATACACCTGCATCGCATCGGCAGCAATGATGTGCACGTTTGGCACTGCTGTAGCGGCTGCCATTGCAACATCGCTCTTTCCACTTGCCGTGGGCCCGAGCACCACGACTGATTTGTTCATGGTCACGAGTTACGCCGATGCAAGAGGGATACGAATCTTGTGCGTGGCCTCATGTAGCACTTCAACAAGATGACCCTTAAGGTAGTGCGCTGCAGCGTCTTCAATCTCGACGCTGCAGTAAGTGCCCGGACGCAATGGTTGCGGCACGGTGAAGTGCACCAACTTGAACTGACGCGTACGGCCCGACATGATGCGCGGGTCTTGCTTGCTTGGGCCGTCAACAACAACCTCTTCAATGCGACCAATCCGTTCGCGGTGCTTACGCAATGCACTGCGCTCGACCACCACGCGCAAACGGTCAAAGCGATCGCCAACTTCCGCGGGATCACAGAACTTCTCCACCATTAGTGCAGCTTCCGTACCTTCGCGCGGCGAGAAAATGAATTCAAACACAGAGTCGAAATCCGCTTCTGCTGCCACTTCCATGGTGCGAACAAAGTCGGCTTCGGTTTCACCTGGGAAACCCACGATGATGTCGCTGGTGACAGCGATGTCTGGCATGAGACGGCGCGCTTCAGCGAGACGTTCGAGATAGCGGTCTGCGGTGTACCCACGATGCATGAGAGACAGCACGCGGTCTGAACCTGACTGCAGTGGGTAATGCAATTGCTCGCACACCGAAGGGGTTTGCGCCATTGCTTCCAACACATCGATGCGCATGTCTTTGGGGTGCGGGCTGGTGTAGCGCACGCGACGGATACCAGGCACTGCACCGACATCGCGCAACAACTGGGCGAACTGCGGGCTGGCTGAAACATCTGCACCGTCGCGACGAGCAGCAAGCGAAAGGTCGCGACCGTAGCTGTTTACGTTCTGTCCAAGGAGAGTGACTTCAGTGATGCCTTGTGATGCAAGTGTTTGCACTTCGCCCACGATGTCAGCAAACGGGCGGCTGATTTCTTTTCCACGGACCGACGGCACGATGCAATAGGCGCACGTGTTGTCGCAACCGATCTGAATCGTGACCCACGCGTTGTACGAGGTTTCACGACGAGCGGGCAATGCGCTGGGGAACAACGCATGATCGTCCATCACGGCTTCTTCAAGAATCTCAGTGATGGGGCCGTGCTCGGCTGCGTGAGCAAGTAACTCTGTCGTGCGATGCACGTTGTGCGTGCCCATCACGACGTCCACCCACGGGGCACGTGTTTGCACCACGTCTTTATCTTTTTGCGACAAGCAACCACCCACGACAATGCGACGACCAGCTTTGGCGTCTTTCCATGTCTTTAGGTGACCCAAGGTGCCGTACAACTTGTTGTCTGCATTCTCGCGAATGCAGCACGTGTTCAGCACCACGACATCAGCGTCGGCATCGTCTTCTGCACGGGTCATGCCATCGGATTCCAGAAGGCCTGCGATGCGTTCAGAGTCGTGTTCGTTCATCTGACACCCAAAGGTGCGCACAACATAAGACTCTGGGCTCTTGCCACTCACCCCGTTGAGGCTACCGAGCCCCGCAGGACCGAGCCCCGAAACAGACCCCGAGAATGCCAGAGAGCCGGCCCCCGCCTGGGACCGGCTCTCATACGAGTGGCAGCTCGATTGTGGGACTGACGGATCAGTCAAGTTCGATCGGAGCTTCGTCCTTCTCGGTGAACTCAGCTGCTTCTTCTGCGCCGTTCAGGCCAGCCTGGGCACGAATCTTTTGTTCCATGTCCATCATGAGTTCTGGGTGATCATGCAGATAGTTCTTGGCGTTCTCACGACCTTGACCCAACTGCTCACCTTCGTAGGTGAACCATGCGCCGGACTTCTTCGCAATGGCCATTTCAACTGCAAGGTCGAGCAACGCACCTTCGCGGCTGATGCCCTTTCCGTACATGATGTCGAACTCAGCCTGACGGAAAGGTGGAGCAACCTTGTTCTTCACAACCTTCACGCGAGTACGTGAACCGGTGACTTCAGCACCGTCCTTGATGGCTTCGATACGACGGATGTCGAGGCGAACCGATGAATAGAACTTGAGTGCACGACCACCAGGTGTTGTTTCTGGTGAACCAAACATCACGCCGATCTTTTCGCGCAACTGGTTAATGAAGATGCAAATGGTGTTCGACTTGTTGAGGTTGGCGGTGAGCTTGCGCAATGCCTGGCTCATCAGACGAGCCTGCAAGCCCACGTGGCTGTCGCCCATGTCGCCTTCGATTTCTGCACGTGGTGTGAGCGCAGCAACGGAGTCGATAACAAGAACGTCGATCGCACCAGAGCGGATGAGCATGTCGGCGATTTCAAGAGCCTGCTCACCAGTGTCTGGCTGCGAGATGAGGAGCTGGTCGATGTCGACGCCAATTGCCTTGGCGTACACAGGGTCCATTGCATGCTCAGCGTCGACGTAGGCACAGATGCCACCGTTGCGCTGCGCTTCTGCAACAACGTGCATTGCGAGGGTGGACTTACCGGAGGACTCTGGTCCGAAGATTTCAACAACGCGACCTCGTGGCAAGCCACCTACTCCGAGAGCAAGGTCGAGGGGAAGTGCACCGGTGGGAATGGCCTCGATAGCCATCGAGCCCTTTTCTCCCATTCGCATGATGGAGCCTTTTCCATACTGCTTGTCAATCTGGGCGAGTGCTGCATCAAGTGCTTTGTCGCGTTCTGGGGTTGGTGTGCTCATGGTGTGTGCCTTTCGGGTGCATTCCCAGCGGTTGCTGTGGAATTGCGGACTGTATGCAATGGGTGTGTTCGAACAACAACACTGTAACTACGAACAGGTGTTCGGTCAAGCATTTGTTGTCGGCACCATGTGCACCGCTGTCCCCACTAGGTGGCAACCCAATTTCTTGGGCCGAGCTACCAGGACCTTAGCCAATCAGGACTTGGTTTTCAGCCATTCTTCGGCCTGGGCAATGTCTTCGTCTGACGGGGGCCGAATGAAGAGGTCCACCCCCTGCCACACGCAGTACGTGAGGGGGTACGTGATGATCGGAACGAACACCGCAAGGGTTCCGGCGACGATTAAAAGTGGCACCAGTTCGACTCCAACGATTACCGAAATGACCATCCAGACGATGATGCTGCCAAATGTCATGAAGACGCCCATGGTTGCTGCGCCGAGCTCATAACCCTCGTACCCGCGCTCCCAGTTGATGCCACAGGTCTGGCATTGCGGGGCCTTCTTGTACCACGAAGTGAAAAAAGAGCCTTTGCTTCCGCACCAAGCACAACGACGGAAAAGACCACGAAGAATCATGCGTGGCAGTGCTGCGCGTTTGTGGTCATGAAGTGAATGTGTCAACGGGGGCCTCCCTGAAGCGTTTGAGCAAAGCGCCTCTTGCTGTGCTCAAACTGTATGTTAACGGATACCCCCATAGGTATGCGATTACGACCCTCGTGACACTTGACAACTACCGACTTTTGACGCCGCAAGGTTCGCAGTTGGGAGAACCATGCGAAGGTGGCACACTGTTGGTCTCCATGGTGGGCGTAGCTCAGTTGGTTAGAGCGCCAGGTTGTGGTCCTGGAGGTCGGGGGTTCGAGACCCCTCGTCCACCCCATTCGCTCGCTGGCACCGAGAAATCGGTGCCAGCGGAATGAATGTTTGGGTAACGCCGTGGAGCACCGTCTAAGGTGAGAACTTCATAACGCGCCTTTAGCTCAGCCGGTAGAGCAACGGACTCTTAATCCGCAGGTCCTGGGTTCGATCCCCAGAGGGCGCACAATACGAAAAGCCCAGCGAATTCTCGCTGGGCTTTTGTTTCATCATCAACGGGTCAGCACCCGCAACTGGAGCTACTTATGGCTGTTCTTGAAGTCGAAACGTTCTCGCTAGTTGCGGGAACAGAACCACAGACATTTCGCGCTCTGGACGAAGCCATGCAGGAGTGGTGCTACCTCAATCGCCCCGGCCTCGCCCGTCGGACCACTGCAAAACAGGACGATGGCACCTACATCGTCATCACTTTGTTTGCAGAGGCATCAAACTCAGATGCCAATTACTACACGAGCAAAGACTCAGTTGTTGTGAACTGGACTGTAGCGATTAAGCAAGACTCACGTTCTCTCAACGTGTATTCGTTGCTGTAATTACTGCTGCACCAACGTCACGCGATTGCCTTCAGGATCTTCAATTCCCGCAATCAACGCAGCACCAGGGATTTGGAACGGCTCCATTGTTTGTCGGCCGCCCAATGCGACAGCACGGGTCAATGATTCAGCCACGTTCTTGACCTGAATGTACAAAGTCACGCCACCGCGTTTTCCTTCGCGCATGTGGCCACCGATTCCATTCTCAGGCCCGCCGATACCAGCAGGAATCTGACGAATGAATCCTTCACCAATATTCCAGTTGAACATCTCGCGATAAAACGATTCGAGCAGGTCAGCGTTCAGTGCTTCAATCTCGAAATAAACAACAGGGCGTGCCCAATCTTCGGCCATGGCGATCTCCTACAAACTGAAGGCGGCAACGACTTCGACGTGGTGTGTTTCAGGGAAGATGTCGAGTACTTCGACTTCACCGATCTTGTAACCAGCATCGGTTAACAAACGAGCATCACGTGCACCGGCAACTGGGTCACAACTCACCAAGATGATGGTCTGTGCACCGGTTTCAATGATCGCCTGCGAACCATGCTTGCCAAGACCCTGACGTGCAGGATCTGCAATCACGACATCGACTTCAGCGGCTTCCCATGTATCAACATTTGCTTGCTCGATCACTGCGGCACATTCGGCCAGGTTGCGAACAGCATCACGACATGCGGACTCTGAAGATTCCACCAGCAACAACTCATCGAAACGATCCGAGAACGCAAGGCTGAATAAGCCCACGCCACCGTATGCATCAAGCAACATGCCACCCTCGATACCCAAAGTGTCGAGTCGACGCGACACAGAGTCAACGATCAACTCTGCAGCCTCAGGAGATGACTGGAAGAACGAACCCATCGAGACTTTGAAGAGATGCTCGCCCACCTTCTCCGTAATCGTGGCGCGCTCCCCTGTCTTCAAACCTGCAGGAAGACCGTTAGCCAACTTTCCTTCATGCGCCCACACTCCAACATCGCCTGTGCGAGCACCAACGCGAATAGTGACTTCGCCAGCGCCTTCAAGAACCGGACGTGAAATGAAATCATTCAGCAATGGATGCGCCACCATGCATGAGGACACCGGAACAATGTCATGTGAATCGTGTGCGCGGAAACCGAGGTTGCCTGAGCTATCACTCACCATGCGCACTGTGGTGCGGCGTGCATCTTCAGTAAGACGACGCAACTGTGGATCAACGTCCAAGCGAGC
The DNA here is from genome assembly GCA_041175365.1 of Actinomycetota bacterium. Classification (GTDB taxonomy): domain Bacteria; phylum Actinomycetota; class Acidimicrobiia; order Acidimicrobiales; family Ilumatobacteraceae; genus UBA2093. Next base: position 12,467 of record JBEDFA010000095.1, read on the forward strand.
GGTACGGGCATACGCCTCTGCAACGATTGCCAATTTTGCCTGACCCTGAATGCGGCGCTCGATGTGCTGCCAGTCGCATCCGCCACAACCTTGTGCCACGTGCTCACACGGAGGCGTGCGGCGGTTCTTGCTGGGTTCGATGATGGAGAGCAGTTGACCACGTCCAAAGTCGGTCTTCTTCTCGGAGAGTTCGATCTCGACCAATTCGCCTTCGAGGACGTTCGGCACGAACACCACGCGACCATCGTCCATGCGGGTTAAGCCGTCACCGCCGGCGACGAGTTTCTCAATACGGACTGAATGGGTCGATGTCACCCGTTCAGGCTATGCCACTGCGAGCAATCCCCTCGGGACTACCGAGAGCCCATTGACTAGGGTGAATCGCGTGACGTTGCCAATTCAAATCGCTCCCTCCGTATTGCCCGCTGATTTCTCCAAGTTTGGTGAAGAAATCCATGC
>JBEDFA010000096.1:0-8548 GCA_041175365.1 Actinomycetota bacterium
CGGGTGCCTCCAACGAGGGGAATCCCGACGCCCCTAGATAGGTTGCATTGAGCATGCGTCGTGTTGCCATTCTCTCGCTTCACACCTCGCCACTGGCTCAGCCAGGCGTCGGCGACGGTGGCGGAATGAATGTCTATGTGCGTGAACTTGTATCCGCTCTCGCACACGCCGGAATTGATTGCACCACATACACACGTGCTCACAGTGCAGACCTTCCTCGCGAGATTGTTGTTGAGCCAAACCACAAGGTTGTACACATTCCTGCCGGCGCCGTCGACATGCCGAAAGACAACATGTTCGACATCGTCCCCGAATTCACTGATGGTGTTTTGCAACACATCAACGCGAACGGTGGCACGGACATCGTTCATGCGAACTACTGGCTCAGCGGGCTGAGTGGCCACACACTCAAGCATGAGCTGAATGTTCCTCTTGTCAGTACTTTCCACACGTTCGCTCGTGTGAAGGCTTTGGGTGGCGATCCTGAATCTGAATTGCGTGAACGGTCCGAAGCCGAAGTGATTGGTTGCTCTGATGCGATCTGTGTCAGCTGCACGGAAGAAGAGCGTCAGTTCATTGATCTCTACGGGAACCCACCAGGGTCGATTGAAATTGTGGCTCCCGGTGTGGAGCACGCATTCTTTGCACCTGGTGATATGCGTGGTGCGCGTAAGGCTCTTGAACTTGGTGATGGTCCGGTGTTGTTGTTCGTCGGACGTATTCAGCCACTCAAGGGTGCTGATGTTGCCGTGAAGTCGCTCGCTGCTTTGAACCGTCGCGATGCGAAGTTGCTCATTGTGGGTGGCGCAAGCGGCGCTGAAGGTGAAGCTGAATTAGCCAATGTTTATTCATTGATTCAGCAGTACGGTCTTGAGAGCCAGGTGCGCATTGTCGAACCTCAGCAACATCACATGCTCTCCACGTATTACCGCGCAGCAGATGTGGTGTTAGTGCCGAGTCGTAGTGAGAGTTTCGGTCTCGTTGCGCTGGAAGCTGCAGCATGCGGAACACCGGTTGTTGCCAACGCAGTAGGTGGCTTGCTCACCATTGTGGAGCATGGTCGCACTGGTTTCCTTGTGGCAGATCGTTTGCCTGAAGTATTTGCGAAGCACATCGCACAAATTCTTGATGACCCTGCACTTGCAGCGCGCATGTCGGTTGCTGCGGCAGAACGTGCAAAGGGCTACACCTGGAGCTTTGCTGCAGCACGTTTGCGTCGCGCATACGCAGATCTCACATCTCGTGACCGTGTGGTGTGTAAGTAATCATGAGTGAGCTTTTTGGCGTCCACGATCTTGATTCCTTAGAAGGCGCCATCACTGGTTGGTTGCTGGACATGAAGCAGCGCAACGACACGATTGTTGCTGTTGATCGTGGAGAAATTGGTGAACGCCGTTGGTACGTACGCATGCGCGGCGAAGAGAAAGAGTTCACCACGGTGTGGCTCACGCTTGGCCAGCGCACGTTGAAGTACGAAACGTATGTGATGCCAGCACCCGAGGAAAATGCAGAGCAGTTGTACGAACACCTTCTGCGCCGCAACGAATCACTCGTGGGTGCTCATTTCTCCATTGGTATTGAAGACGCGATGTTTCTTCGTGGAGAAATGCCATTGCGCTTGGTCGATGAAGAAGAACTTGATCGTGTCATTGGCACCTTGTACGCCACGGTCGAGCGCATTTTCCCGATCATCATTCGCATCGGTTTCGCTAGCCGTTTCGCTGAATAACGACCTGCCACTTTTATCTTTCTCCCGTGCACATGGCTGCGCCGGGGTTGAGATGGTCGGGGAAGCCACCTCCGCCCCGGCAACCCACTGCTAACTCATCGGTGAGGCAGTCGCTCACGCCATTAGTCTCAGTACATGTTTTCAGGAACTGCACGACTCGTCATTATCGGTGGCGGCAACATGGGCACCGCATTAGTGGGCGGTCTTGTGAACGGCGGTTGGGACGCATCCAGCATCACTGTCGTTGAGCTTGATGCTGCAAAGCGAGCCTCGCTGGAATCGCAGTTTGGGGTGCAGACAAGCGCTTCGATTGTCGTGGCCGAAGGGGCTCTCATTGCTGTGAAGCCCGGTGACGCGGCGGATGTCTGCCAGCAAGCATCTGCTTTGGGTATTCCTCGTGTTCTGTCGATTGCTGCCGGAGTCTCTCTTTCGACATTGCAGGCCTCCGCAGGTACGACGACCGCTGTTGTTCGCGCAATGCCCAACACGCCAGCGTTAGTGCGAGAAGGAGTCACGGCTATTTGCGGAAGTAGCACCTGTGATGAAGCCGATTATGTGTGGGCCGAATCTCTCCTCAGCGCCGTGGGTGTTGTGGTGCGAGTTCCTGAATCTCAGATGGATGCAGTGACCGCTGTTGCCGGATCAGGACCTGGCTATATCTTCCTCATGGCAGAAGCAATGTTGGACGCCGCGTTGGCGGAAGGCTTACCCGAAGATGTCGCCAATGTCCTTGTGCGACAGCTATTTCGTGGTGCAGGAATCCTGTTGGCCGACTCTGATGAAAGCCCCGCAACACTGCGCGAACGCGTGACATCACCGAACGGAACAACCGCTGCTGGCCTCGCCCAATTCGAGGCAGCAGGACTTCGTGAAACTGTGAACAAAGTGGTGCGCGCGGCTGCTGCGCGCAGTGCCGAAATGGGCGCCACCAACAAATAAAAAAATCCGTCTTGGATTTTCTATTTCTGTAAATCAGGGGTGTAGGGTCTGTGACACAGGTCACCAGTGCTGGGAAACCAGCACCGGGAGTCGCGCCCCGAAAAGGGCAGCGCCGAAAGGGCCGGTGCCGTCGGGGGGTTGGCACCGGCCCTTTTCGTTTACTCTGACGCAATGCACAACCACGTGTCACTCCTCACCGATTACGGACTGAACGATGAGTTCGTCGGCGTATTGAAGAGCGTGCTCATCGACATGGCGCCACACGTGCGCATTACTGATCTCACACATGGTGTTCCCGCATTCGACGTGCGCGCAGGTTCTTTGGCATTGGCTCGTGCCGTGCAATACGTTCCGCCTGGCATCATCATCGCCGTTGTCGATCCAGGCGTCGGCTCGTCTCGTCGTGCGATCGCAGTTGAAGTAGCTGGCGGACGCGGAATTTTCCTCGGACCCGACAATGGCTTGTTGGGTGCCGGCGTTGCAATGGCCGGCGGTGCAGATCGCGCATTCGAATTAACCAATACAGGCCTGCATTTAGAAGCACCAGGTGCCACATTTGCAGGACGCGACATCTTTGCGCCGGTTGCGGCATTTCTCGCGAACGGCGGAGCGATTGAGGAAGTCGGTCAGGAAATTGACACAGCAAGCGTGATGCCAGGCCTTGTCCCTGTGCCTAGTGATGAGACACATCCTGCGCACGGTGAAGGAATGCGTTGTGAAGTCACGTGGGTGGATGCATTCGGGAACTGCCAGCTCAATGTTGGCCCAGATGATGTTGCGCCTTATGGCCCGGTACTCAAACTTGTAATGGGCGAAGACGTGCGCAGTGCTCGAGTTGTCTCGCATTATGCAGACATCGATGGTGGTGCAATTGGCGCCGTTATTGACTCCTACGGAATGGTGGCCCTCAGCGTTGATCGCGGTTCGGCCGCAGAAACATTGCGTTTAGAGGCCGGCGATGCTGTTCTTGTCTTTGCAGGTGATGGCAGCACCACCTCTGCAGTAACCCTGCGGTTAGGGAACTAGGGTTCAAGACGTGCGCCCCGCCACCACCCTCACCATTGCTTTGCTCCTCGGCGTCATCATGGCTGCGGGCATCGTCAATCTCTTAATGCTGAAGTAGCCGTTGTTATGTCCATGAACCTTTCGCACATCATCGAGGGTCATGCTGACGACTCGCTTGCACTCATTAGCCGTGGTCGACCAACGACCTATGCAGCGCTTCGTTCACAGGTCGCATCGATGCGTGGCGAACTTACGCGACTCGGTGTAACAAAAGGCGATGTTGTTGCATTGCTGTGCGGCAACAGTCGCTACTTCGTTGTGTCGTATCTCGCAGCAGTCGGTATCGGCGCAATTGTTTCTCCTCTGAATCCCACAAGTCCCGCTCCTGAAATTGAGAGTGAACTCAATGTGGTGAAACCCACTGCAGTGGTCATTGAACCTTCAGCAGTTGCTGCATGGTTGCAGATTCCGTCTGTCACAACTTCGGCAGTGCGCATCGTGATTTCAACCGAAGGTCATTCCATTGAAGGTGCTCACACAATTGATGAATTCCTCAACGGAGAACCAGCACCAATTGTTGAAGTTGAAGCAACTCATCCGGCTGCATACATGTTCACCAGTGGCACTGCAGGTTCACCGAAGGCCGCAATCCTCACGCACAACAACTTGCTCACCAACATTCGTCAAACAAACATTGCGGAACACATCGGACCTGATGATGTCACTCTTGGTTTGTTGCCTTTGTTCCATATCTTCGGACTCAACGTTGTGATTGGCACAACGTTGGCTGGCGGCGGATGTGTAGTTCTTGTGCAACGCTTTGATCCTGTCTCCGCAATGGAAACAATTGCGGAACGTCACGTCACTGTTGTCCCTGGTGCACCAAGCATGTGGATGGCATTAGCGCAGCTTGATCACCCATCACCCGATGGTTTTAAGTCGGTACGCATTGCACTGTCGGGCGCTGCAAAACTTCCTGAGCAAATCGCACATTCGCTCAGTGCGCGCTTCGGTTTGCAGGTGTATGAGGGTTACGGACTGACGGAGGCTTCCCCGGTTGTCACCACTGCAATTGGTCTTGAATGGATTCCTGGCTCCATCGGCCGTCCAGTGCCTGGCATTGAGCTGCGCATCGTTGATGAAAATGGTGGCGATGTGTTGATGGGCGATAGCGGCGAGATTTGGATTCGTGGCGAGAATATTTTCGCTGGATACCTCGATGACCCTGAAGCAACAGCGCGCGTTCTGACACGCGATGGTTGGTTGCGTACTGGTGACATTGCAGTCGTCGACGATCAAGGTCATCTCTACATGGTTGATCGTGCGAAAGACCTCATCATCGTTTCGGGTTTCAATGTCTTCCCTGCAGAAGTGGAAGGTGTGTTGTCGGCGCATCCCGATATTGCAGAAGTGGCAGTCGTCGGTACTGATCATCCGCATACAGGTGAAGCAGTACGTGCATATGTCGTGTCGCGTAACGGTGTGCATCTTGATGAAGACGCCATCATCGATTACTGCCGCACAAAGTTGGCACGGTACAAGTGCCCTTCAAAGGTGATCTTCGTTGATTCGCTTCCGCGCAATATCAGCGGGAAGGTGCAGCGCTTCGCACTGCGCTAGATCCGTGCGTGGCACTACTTGCCACGAGGAAGCCAGCAAACAACACAGTGATGCCGGCAAGCAACGTGACGGCGAATGCACGGTCAGCTCCGAGTCGGCCTGAGAACGTTCCGCTTGCAGACAAAATGGCAGAGCCAGCTGCAATCAAGATGTTGCCTAAAGCAAGAAGCCGTGCCGATCGCACCTGTCGTGTCGCTGCCGAAGTCAGGGCTGGGTTTGCGCCGCGCAAGACGCGCCATGCCGACCATGCGGCACCAACGAAAATGACAAGAGCTGGAATAGAGGAGCCCACCGCCGCAAGGATGCGGGGGAGAGCATCAAAGTGCTCACTGCCAGTGGGCAAGGTGTCTGGGTCGATGGTGCCGTGGATGGGGGCAACGAACACCACGCCAGCGGCAAACCCGCTGAAGACGAGAAGGGCTCGGGTAGTTACTCGACCTGCGCGCGGACCGGCAAGCAGGAATACGGTGCCTAATCCCAGCCATGGAACGTTGATGATGGCGCCAAAGGTAAAGAAAACGCGGAACGAGACAGTGTTCCAGCCATGACCTTCTGCCCACCACAGGGCAAGGGACGCCACAACAAAGAGGCCCATCGCGATGGTCCATGCCAATTCATGGGGGCGACGGCGGCGAAGCCAGCGGTCGAGGGTGCTGAGACCGAACGCCAGGGCGATGATGGCGGAGGCGGCGGCCAGAGCCGTGTTCAAGGTCACGCTGGTAAAGGCTAGGCGGGCGCGCACGGACTTCGTGAATGTCTGCACGAGGCAATAGCGTGAAAGCCGATGTCGGACACCCCCCGCCGCAAAATCCCCGAGGCTGCCTTGGGCCGCCTCCCCGTCTATTTGCGCATCCTTGTCGACCTTGCGGTTGACAATGTCACGGGAGTATCCAGCGAGCAGTTGGCAGAGCTGGCCGCGGTGAATGCCGCCAAGGTTCGTAAGGACCTTTCCTATCTCGGTACTTATGGCACCCGAGGTGTGGGATACGACGTACAGTTCCTCACGTACCAGATCCAACGGGAACTGGGCCTCAACCAGTCATGGCCGGTGGTCATCGTTGGTGCGGGAAATCTCGGCCAAGCGCTTGCGAACTTCACCGGAATCTCTGAGCGTGGTTTCCACATCGTGGGCGTTGTCGACAAAGACGAATCCAAGATCGGCAGCCTTGTTGGTGGAGTGCGCGTCACGCATGCAGATGACTTGGTGCAAATCGTTCAGTCGAAGTCAGTCAGTATCGGAATCATCGCAACGCCTGCTCAGCATGCTCAAGAAGCAGCGGAGTCGTTAGTGCGCGCCGGTGTTGGTTCCATCATGAACTTTGCACCCACTGTGTTGTCAGTTCCTCAAGGTGTCAATGTTCGCAAGGTTGATCTTGCACTTGAGTTGCAAATTCTTAGCTATTACGAGCAGTGCCGTAACACAACAGCAACTGCGCCAACGGGCGACTCCACCGGAGCGGTGAGCGCGTAGGTCGTTATGTCCATCGTTGTTATTGGCGTCAATCACCGCACAGGACCTGTGGCGTTCCTTGAGAAGGTGATGATCTCTGAAGCGAACATGCCAAACGCATTGCGTACTTTGTCAATGCGCGATGACATTCGTGAAGCAGTTGTGTTGTCGACATGTAATCGCACAGAGATCTACGCAGTCGTCGAACGTTTTCATGGTGCGTACGACGAGATTCAAAACTTCCTATGTGAAACCAGCGGGTTTGATGCCGATGAAGTAACACCGCACTTGTACAGCCAGTGGGATGATGAAGCCATCAAGCATTTGTTTGAAGTGGCGTCGGGTCTTGACTCAGCTGTGTTGGGCGAGAGCGAAATCATTGGTCAAGTTCGTAACGCCTGGGAAGTCGCAATGGCCGAAGGCGCATCTCGAAATACCTTGAATTTATTGTTCCGTTACGCCCTCGAAGTGGGCAAGCGCGCACGAACAGAAACTGCGATTAGTCGTTCCACTGCCTCTGTCTCTCATGCTGCAGTTGAGATGGCAGAAGACATCATTGGCTCTTTGTCTGGCAAGCACGTTCTTGTTGTCGGTGCTGGTGAGATGGGTGAAGGTGTCGCGACTGCTCTTGCGCGCGGCGGCGCCGAGCACGTCACTGTTGTGAATCGCACAGAGTCTCGCGGTGAAGCACTTGCAGAAAAAGTCGGTGCGCGAGTTTCAAAGTTTGAGAATCTTGAAACTGAATTGTCAGGCGCAGATGTTGTCGTCGCATGCACGGGTGCAGGTAGCACCATCATCAACCACGACATGCTGCAACGCGCACGTAACGGAATTGATTCGCCTTTGTTGATTGTCGACATCGCATTGCCTCGTGACGTCGAAGACAACGTCACCAAAATAAACGGTGTGACATTGCGCGACCTTGATCATCTCAGTGAGTGGGCACAGCGTGGTCTCGAGCAGCGTGCTGCCGAAGTCGGGCAAGTCCGCACCATCATCGAGGCTGAAGTAGAGCGTTTCGCGCAAGACCAGGTGCAGCGTCAAGCTGCTCCATTGGTGGCTCAGTTGCGAGAAGTTGTCGAGGGCATCCGTACCGCCGAACTTGAACGACAGGGAACGCGTCTCAGCGACATGACCGAGGAACAACGCGAGGCGGTGGATTCCATCACTCGTGGCATCGTTGCAAAGTTGCTGCACACACCATCCGTACGCCTTCGTGAGGCTGCCGGAACACCGCAGGGCGAGCGTTTGTCCGCTGCGGTCCGAGATTTGTTTAATCTCGAATAAACCACCTCTATGACTGTTCTTCGCATTGCAACTCGCTCCAGCCTGCAGGCTCGGACTCAGGCTGAATATGTCGGTGGCCTGATTGAGAAGTCTTCTCCTGGTACTTCCATTGAATATGTCTATGTCGACACGCAAGGTGACCTCAACGCCACCACTCCTTTGCATCAAATGGGCGGTCAAGGCATCTTCGTGAAGGAAGTGCAGCGCGCTGTTCTTGATGGCCGTGCAGAAATTGCAGTGCACTCCGCCAAAGACCTTCCATCGCAACAAGCCGAAGGTCTTGTCATTGCAGCAATCGGTGAGCGTCGCACCGCTAACGATGCGTTGGTCGGTTGCTCTCTCAATGATCTCGCACAAGGTGCAACAGTTGCGACAGGTTCTGTTCGCCGTCGTGCGCAACTCACTCGCCTTCGTCCTGATCTTCAGTTCATTGATTTGCGCGGAAATATTCAGACACGTCTTTCCAAGATTCCCGATGGTGGTGCAATCGTGATGGCAATCGCAGCCATGGAAATTCT
>JBEDFA010000097.1:0-11186 GCA_041175365.1 Actinomycetota bacterium
CCCCAACACCACACGGTGTCGTCTGATTTGATCGCGCACGTGAATTCACTACCGGCAGCAATACGCCCCGTGGGATCAACCGACGTTGCAAGCGATTCCGAAGACATCGCAAACACAATGCAAGCGAAAACGAGCACCATGCAAGCGCCGATGCGCCCCCGAACATCCCCCGCGAGTTGCCTCACGCGGTGATGTTAAACAGTTTTCTTAGTCCTGTGGTGAATTTTCAGCAGCAGCTTTTTCAGCTTCTGCGATGTCGCGGTGCACTTGTTCCATATCGATGTCGCGCACCATCTGAATGAATTCGCTGAGACCAGCAGCAGACATTGCGCCTGGCTTACCACCCAATGGAATTCCATCACGGAATACAAAAACAGTCGGGATGGACTGAATCTGGAAGAAGCCGGCGATGCCCTGTTCCGCCTCGGTATCAACCTTGGCAAAACGCACATCAGGGAATTGCTCTGATGCGGCTTCAAAGACCGGACTGAAGGACTTGCATGGTCCACACCATTCAGCCCAGAAGTCGATCAGCGTGATGCCTTCGCCTGACACTGTCTCTTCAAAGTTCTCTTGCGTGAGCGTGATGGTTGCCATGGGGTGTCCGTTCTAATTATGCGATCTGTGGGGTGAGTAGTTATTAGTCGGCGACGATGGGAAGTGCCAAAGTTTTTGCCGCGTCTTCTTTTGAACCAAGGTCAACCACATTTGTGAAGCCCGCATTCCTCATCATGGCTACCGCAACAGCAGAGCGGTTTCCAGAGCGGCAATAAACGTTGTAGGAGGCCTCTTTGTCCAGGTCTGCAAGGGCTGCCTCAAAGTCTCCGTTTTGAATATCGAGGTTGCGCGCACCCTGGACATGCCCTTCAGCAAACTCAGATGCAGTGCGCACATCGATGAGATTTCCTGCAGGGACAAGTTCGAGAGACGTGATGGAAGTGTCTGGCGAGGAACCAGAATCCGACGAGCCACAGGCCGAAAGACCAAGAGTGGAGGCCACCACTACCGCCATAAAAACCCGTGAAATCTTCATACCCTCTAGGGTATACGAGGAATCGCTATTTCACGGTAATTGTGACCTTTGTTGACATCGCTGGATACTTCGATGTCTTCGCTACTTTCAGCGTCACGACACACTTTGTTGCCTTCGAAATTGCAACAAGGCGTCCCGATGAGATGGAACATGGTCCCGACTCGGACCAGGTTCTCTTCCCTGTCGAGATTGACTTCACAAACCACGTCAAGGGTGTCTTGGATTTCTTCGCTACCACCGTCTTCAGCACCGTAAATCCTGGCCGCACCACTATTGGTTGCGAGGAAGTAACACTCATCAAACCCTGTGCCTGCGAAGCAACGGTGAATGAATAATCAATGCCGTTCGTCAACCCTGTGACTGTGCAGGTTGTTGCCAAGGTCGTGCACACCGTTGCACCATTAGTAAACGTCACTACATATGACAGAGGCGTTGTGTTTGAAACAGCTGTCCAATTGAGCGTGACGCTCTTGCTTGCCACCGATGCGGAGAGTCCCGTTGGCGCAGAAGGATTCGTTGGCGACGGCGCAACATCAATCGGTCCGTTGGGTGCTCCACTGACAGTGACCGCAGAACTCGCGCCTGCAGAGTTTGTTGCCACTACCGAGAAAACATACGTTGTCCCATTTGTAAGTCCTGTCACCGTGCACGTATTCGTTGCCGTAGTACACGTCTGATTTCCTGGAGCAGCAGACACTGTGTAAGACACGGCGGCGCCGTTTCCAGAAATTGACTCAGCCCAGGTGAGCGCAACCGAATTACTTGATGCAGTGGCGATGGGAGCAGTAGGAGCGCAAGGTGCAGCTACTGGGGCATCCGCAGTCGCAAGCAAGCGATTCGGTGTGCGATAGGCGTCCGGATGGGATGCATACGTAATCGCTCCACAAGTCGAATGTATTTTCAACCAATTCCATGCCGCCGTCGGACCAGTTGAAAAGTTGGTGGGCCCAGTTCCTAACGACTGCAAGAAACGAGCCATAGTCCCCGAGATAAAGGGGGCAGCCATTGAAGTACCCGATTGCGTTGCGTATGTGTTGGTGACACCAGAGAGAAATGGAAATGTCGACGTAATCGACGAACCAGGCGAAAAAATATCAACACACTGTCCGTAATTGGAGAATGAGCTTTCGCCGTCTGTCATCGTTGACGCACCAACTGAGATAGTTCCTAGAGTTGCAGCGGGAGTTGTGCCACAGGCGGAGATGCCATTGCCGTAGACGTCACCGTTACCAGCGGCGGCAACAACGATGACTCCTTCATTCATAATTGACGTAATTGCATTATCAACAGAGGCCACTGAGCTGTCGAAACCGATACTCAAATTAAGAATTGCCTTTTCGCCAGCCGCATGGTTACTCAGAATCCAGGCCAAACCTTCGAGAATCATGGTTGTTGTTCCATTGCCACATGAATCGAGGGTTCGCACTGGGACGAGCGACACGTTCTTTGCGACTCCGGTCGTGTCCCCACCGATGATTCCCGCCACGTGCGTGCCATGTCCATCGTTATCTGTTTTACCTTTGTCGGTGGAATCGACATTTGTTGGTGCGTCAAACGTGCCCGGATCAACAGCGTGCGTTCCATCATTTGCGCAGGCTTCAATTCCGTTATTTGGATTATTGACATTCGCTTGCAACGCAGATTTGTAGCTGTTCAGCGCAGTTGTACTTGCCCGATAACTCCAACCATCCAATACACGAGCACCAAATTCCGGATGGCTTGCGTTGATTCCTGAATCAAGAACGTAGGCCTTCACTCCGGTACCTGTATCGGAGAAGTTATATGCACGCGATGATGTGACAGCCGTGCGTTGGTCAATGCGATCGAGACCCCACGACAACGCACCACCCGATGGACCTGTGATTTGTGGCGATGTGACAATCTGCTTCCGTGCAACTGCCTCGCTGAATTCCGCAGTGGCCAAGGCGCTGACATGCGAATGTGGCAACGCGACAAATGAGCCTGCGGTGATTGCTGCAAGCAGAACGCTAAGGCGTCGAATCACAGAGCAATTCCCTGCATCACCGCCGCATTGACAGTGTTCTCCATGAGGCACGCCACCGTCATGATTCCGGTGCCACCTGGCATCGGTGTGAGTGCACCGGCGAGTCCCATCACGGCATCTGCATCGATGTCGCCAACAATGCCTGATTCCGTACGGCTAATGCCAACATCAATCAGAGTTGCACCAAGGGCCACATAATCAGCAGCAATAGAGCGCGCAACGCCTGTTGCAGAAATGAGGATGTCGGCAGAGCGACAAACTTCTGTGAGGTTCGAGGTACGCGAATGCGCGAGTGTGACTGTGCAGTCGATTCCTTTACGAGCGAGCAATACCGACAATGGCAAACCCACCAACGTGGATCGTCCAACAACAACAGCGTGCTTCCCTGCCGTTGCAATGCCGTAGTGCTGCAACAAGTGCAACACTCCCAATGGCGTACACCCAACATGTCCATCAAGTCCGCGCATGAGTCGACCCATTGATTCACTGGTCAATCCATCAACATCTTTTACCGCTGGAATCAGAGCGAGCACTCGCTCAGCATCAAGATGAGGCGGCAAAGGCATCTGCACCAAAATTCCATGCACTGATGCATCAGCCGCAAGACGCGAAACTTCTGATTCCAACTGCGCTTGGGTGCAATCAGCAGGTAGTTCTACTTGCACCGACTGAATACCGATTTGCTGTGCAATACGGTGCTTACTTGCCACGTATTTCTGGCTCGGTGCATCATCGCCCACCAACACCGTGGCGAGGGCGATGCGCGGTGAACCGGCAGCAGAGATACGGGTCTGCAGCCCCTGAAGAATGGCATCACGCACTGGCGCTCCGGGGAGCATGCGAGTGGAAATGATGTCAGCGGGCATGCCTCTCATCGTACTTGCGGGGCTGGGAAGCCCATTTCGAATGAGGGTAGGAATCCTTTAAGAATCCGCTGAACCTGGGCGGGCAGGGAGGAACTTAAGCGCGAAGAGCGATCCCACCAGGGCCATTCCCGCACCCACTAAGGATGCGGTCTGGAAACCTTGAACAAATGAATCACTAACGGCGTTGACAACCTCAGGACGAATTGCTGCTGGAGATTGTTGCGCAATGCCAAAGGCAGCACCAACAGAGTCTTGCGCCATCGGATACAGCTCTGGGTTGATCTTGTTCAGAGCATCAACAAGACCAGGAATCTTGGCGAAGTTCTCCACCAATCGCGGCGTATACAAACTGACAAACACGGAGCCGACTACAGCAACACCGAGTGTTCCGCCGACTTCACGACTGATGTCGTTCACTGCTGAACCCACACCAGCCTTCTCGCGAGGCAATGAACCCATCACCGCATCTGTCGATGGTGATGTCACGAACGACAGACCGTTTGCCATCAGCACCATGCCGATGATGACGTGTCCCCAGTACGAACTGTTTGCATCCATGCGAGAAGCAATCAGCAAACCGATGGACATATTGAAAAGTCCAAGAGCAACGACTCGCTTGGTGCCGAACTTCAGTGCTGCTCGTGCTGCAAGTGGCGCGGTCACACCGGCACCGACTGCGAATGGAATGGTGTGCACGCCCGCGCTCAAAGTGTCGTACCCACGAACAAACTGGAAGTACTGCGTCACGAGGAATGTGAAACCAAACAGGCAGAAGAATGCAATACCGATACTGCTTGTTGCAGCACTAAATCGGGCGTTTTTGAAGAATCGCACTTCAAGAAGCGGATTTTCTTTACGTGATTCGAAGAGCACGAAGCCAATGAGAGCGAAGATGGCAATGCCGAAACCAAGGTTTGAGTTTGCACTTCCCCATCCCCAATGTGGCGACTCAATCACGGTGTATACCAACGAACCAATAGCAACAACGGACAAGAAGAAGCCCACTTTGTCGAGCTTGTGTGCATTTGGATCACGAGAATCAGGAATCAATCGCGCACCAGCGATGATCGAAATTGCAACGATGGGCAAGTTGACCAAGAACACGGAACCCCACCAGAAGTGTTCCAACATGAATCCACCGACGACGGGACCAAACGCAACAGCCATACCGGACACTGCGGACCACAAACCGATTGCCTTTGCACGTTCGATGGGGTCAACAAACAAGTTGGTGATGATGGCAAGGGTTGCGGGGAACACAAGTGCTGCACCAACACCCATCGCGCCGCGCCAGAAGATCAGAGAATTGCTGGTGTCAGCGAACGCAGCCATGCCACTACAAGCAGCAAACAGAACGAGTCCGATCTGCAATGTGCGCTTGCGGCCGTAGCGGTCCCCGATGCCACCGCCAGCCAACAACAAGCCTGCGAACACCAGTGCATACGAATCAACGATCCACTGCAACGAAGTAGTGGTGGCGTTCAATTCACGCTGCAATGTTGGCAATGCCACGTTCACGATGAGGTTGTCGACGACAACAAGGAACACGCTTATGGCGAGGACACCAAGGACCCACCAGCGACGTTCGTAGGCGACGGATTGCGATTCGGATGCATTCATACTTGACATTGTCTAGCCGTTTGACTTGACATTGTCAAGTAGTACTCTGAGGCCATGAGCCGAGCCACATCCGAACAACATGGCGATGTTCGTCGATTGGTTCTTGATGCAGCCATCAAGATCATTGAAACCACGGGTGCCGAGTCTCTCTCGATGCGTGAGGTTGCTCGCCAAGCTGGTGTGAGCCATCAGGCGCCGTACCACTACTTCAAAGATCGCAGCGGAATTTTTGCAGCGATATCAGAGGAAGGTTTCACTGCGCTTGCAAATGCATTCAAGAGCGTGAGGCAACAAGGGACCGGTTCAGGAGAAGTTGCCGCAAAGGCCGGTCTGATTGCTTATTTGAGATTTGCACGTGAGAGCACCGGACACTTCCGCGTGATGTTTCGCAGCGACATTTGCGGTGTCTCCACGCATGAAGCGACTGGTGCGGCGTCTGAAGAAGCATTCAACGAATTGTTGGAGATGGTTGCCCAAACGATCGGTGCATCGATCAATCCGACAGACGCAATGACCTTTGCTCTCATGTTGTGGTCCAATGCTCATGGTTTGGCCACACTCGTTGTGGACGGGCCACTTGCTCGTAAGTTGCCGCCCGAGGCCAACCTCGAGACCCAATTGATGGACGTCATCAACCTGTCAGCCCACATGGTCGCTCTTCAGGCTGCCGAAATGGGGCTTGTCCCAGCAGGACAGTAATCCCGACCAAAGTTGTCGGGTTTTAGAATTTCCCCCTATCCTGACGAACATCAACCGCTTTCCTATCTAGGAGGACACCATGACAGTTCGTTTGGGCGACACCGCACCTGACTTCACAGCAGACACCACACAGGGCACCATCAACTTTCACGAGTGGTTGGGCGATTCCTGGGGCGTTCTCTTCAGCCACCCAAAGGACTTCACACCGGTGTGCACCACAGAACTTGGCTACGTGGCACGCATCAAGCCCGAGTTCGATAAGCGCAATGTAAAGGTCATCGGCCTTTCTGTTGACCCTGTTGATTCACACGAAAAGTGGGAAGCCGACATCGCAGAGACCCAGGGCACGCCAGTGAACTTCCCCATGATCGGCGACAGCGACAAGAACGTGTCGAACTTGTACGACATGATCCACCCCAATGCCAGCGACACCATGACGGTTCGCTCGGTGTTCATCATCGGGCCAGACAAGAAGATCAAGCTCTCCATCACCTACCCAGCCAGCACAGGCCGCAACTTTGATGAGATCCTTCGCGTGATTGATTCGTTGCAGCTCACTGCAAAGTTCAAAGTGGCAACACCAGCCAACTGGACCGATGGCAACGACGTCATCATCGGCGCTGCTGTTAGCGATGATGAAGCAAAGCAACTCTTCCCACAGGGTTGGAAGACCGTGAAGCCATACCTTCGCGTGTTGCCACAGCCAAAGTAACGAAATCATTCCCATTCGGGAATAAATAACTAATTGACATTGTCTACGTCGGCGTTGGGGTTCAACCTCAACGCCGACAGACTTTTACCCATGACTTCCCCCACATTGACCGTTGCTGCATCTACGCATAATGCGAAAAAGATCTACGGCAAGGACGACAGTGCTGTTTACGCACTCAACGACGTGTCCGTCGACTTCTACTCCGGACAATTCACCGCCATCATGGGTCCTAGCGGCTCGGGCAAGTCCACTCTCATGCATTGCATTGCCGGACTTGATGAACTCACCGAAGGCAGCGCCATCATTGACGGCGAAGACCTCTCAAAGATGAGCGACAAGCACCTCACCGAATTACGTCGCGTAAAGATTGGTTTCATCTTCCAGTCTTTCAACTTGGTGCCTACGCTCACCGCCGACGAGAACATTCGTTTGCCACTCTTGCTTGGCAACAGCAAAGGAAACGAAGAGTGGATTCAGCGCGTGATTAACACCGTGCACTTGCAAGATCGACTCACACACCGTCCAAGCGAGTTGTCCGGTGGACAGCAACAACGTGTTGCAGTCGCCCGTGCACTTGCCAGCGAACCTCGCATCATTTTTGCTGACGAACCAACCGGAAACCTCGACTCCACCACTGGTGGTGAGATTCTTTCGTTCATGCGAATGGCTGTTGACGAATTGGATCAAACAATCGTGATGGTGACCCATGATCCTGTCGCCGCAAGTTATGCAGACCGCATCATCTTCCTCGCTGACGGAAAGATTGCTGGCGAAATGACAGAGCCAACACCTGAAAAAGTTCTTGACCGCATGAAGAGCCTCGGTAACTAATTCCGATGTTTCGTATTTCTTTAAAGAGCATTCTGGGTCGCAAGGCGCGCCTTGTTCTGACCTCGCTTGCCGTCATTCTCGGAACGGCGTTCCTTTCGGGAACGTCAATTTTTTCTGCCACTCTCGACCGCACATTCAACAACCTTTTCCAAGACGTCTTCGCAAATATCGATGGCTACGTTCGCTCCACTGAAGTTGTTGAAGGCGATTTTGGACTGATTGAACGCCAACGCATTCCATCTGAACTTGTTGACAAAGTACGAGCAGTGCCGGGCGTTGCTGATGCAGTACCTGATATTCAGGCCTTTGCACGCATCATTGGCAAAGATGGAAAGCCCATTGGCTCTGAAGGTGCTGGGCCTCCAACGTTCGGCAGCGTTGCAGTGGAATTCAAGGGCGCATTGTGGACAATCGCTGATGGCAAGTTCCCCATCGGACCTAACGAAGTTGCCCTCGACGAATCGTCAGCAAAGAAGGCTGGTTACATCGTTGGTGACACCGTCAAAATCGTTGCACAAGCTGGAAGCCGCGAATTCAAGATGGTGGGCATCGCGTCATATGGCGACGTGCGCTCCCCCGGTGGCGCCACCTTTGCTCTGTTTGACGTGCCTACCGCAGCAGAGTTCCTCGGCAAGCCTGGATATGTCGATGCCATCTTGGTAGTTGGCGATGGCTCACGCACCGATGAAGCTCTTGCAGAAGACATTGACAACATTTTTGATCCCGCATCAAAGATTGAAACCCTCACCGGTGCAGAAATCACCAAAGAGACTCAAGATGAAATCGGTCAAGCGCTTTCGTTCTTCAGCATCTTCCTCACAATCTTCAGCGTGATTGCTCTTGGTGTTGGCAGCTTCGTTATTTACAACGTGTTCTCCATTAGCGCGGCTCAGCGTCAACGTGAAAATGCATTACTGCGCGCATTGGGTGCAAGCCGCAGCCAAGTCACTCGCTCCATGTTGATTGAGTCTGTTGTCGTCGGCTTGTTTGGATCCACTGTCGGATTCATCGGAGGAATGGGAATTTCGAAGCTCCTCGGAGTGGCACTTCCTGCTCTGGGCATTGACTTGCCAAGTGGCGGACTTGTAGTGACACAGTCTGCGATTATCACCACCATTCTTGTTGGCCTCATCGTCACTGTTCTTTCTGCAATTCTTCCCGCACGTCGTGCTGGAAAAGTTCCGCCTCTTGCGGCAATGCGTGCGACAGCACTTGAGACGAACACAACAAGCAAGAAGCAGTTGTTCATCGGGCTTGGCTTTATTGCTGCCGGCATTGCGATTGTGGCAGCAGTTGTTGGCGGTGCAGATACCAATCTCTTGGGATTCGGCATCGTGGGTGTTTTCGTCGGAACAATTGTGACCGGGCCAAACATCGCTCGTCCTGTTGCGCTCTTCCTTGGTCGACCAGCAGCAGCGCTTCGCGGTGTTACCGGATCAATGGCCCGCCAGAATGCCGCTCGCAACCCGAAGCGCACATCGCGTACGTCGTCGCCAGTGTTGATTGGTGTTGCGCTTGTGACCGCAGTGTCCGCACTTGCAGCAAGCATCAACGGCCAGATCTCCGACATCTTCACGGAGCAGTTCAAGGGCGATTATGCAATCAGCACATCTGCTCAAGGATTCGGCGGTTTGAGCCCGAACTTGGCGGTTGATATCAGTGAGATTCCTGGCGTCAAAAACGCAACGGGTATCGGAACTGCACTTGCGAAAATTGATGGCAAGGGCCGCACCCTGACTGTTATTTCTCCCGACACCATTGAAGGCAATTACGACATTGGTTTGATTAACGCCGAATACAAGAGCCTCGACAAGGACGGGATTTTCATTTCGCAGTCACTGGCTGAGCGCGATGACTTGAAGGTCGGCTCGGTCATCCCTGTCACCCTTGGTGACGCTGTCACGCGTGATCTCACCGTTCGTGCTCTGTATGAATTTGATGACCTTGCAGGCAACCGCGTCATCAGTCGCAAGACATTCGCAGGAACCACAGTCTCCAGTTTCGACTTTGGCGTATACGTCAATTTGGAAGACGGCGCAGACAGCACAAAGGTGCGTGCATCTCTTCAGAAGGCTGTCGATGAATACGGACAAGGAAAACTGCTATCTCGCGATGAGTACATCGACGAGCAGGCTGGCCAGGTCAACCAGTTACTCGGTCTGATTTACGGTCTGCTCGTTCTGAGTGTTCTCATTGCCATTGTTGGCATCATCATCACCCTCTTGTTGAGTGTGTTTGAACGACAGCGCGAACTGGGGCTCTTGCGCGCAGTCGGCATGACACGAACCCAAGTGCGCACCACCGTGCGTTGGGAGAGTGTCATCACTTCTCTCTTGGGCGCCGTCACCGGCATCATCTTGGGCATTGGCTTGGGCTGGGTCATCGTCTTCGCTTTGAAGGATCAAGGGCTCACCTCCTTCCAGATCCCCATTGGCACCACCATCTTCATCATGGTGATGTCGTTCCTGGTCGGAATCATTGCGGCTATCTATCCCGCATGGCGTGCAACCAAGGTCGACATTCTCAGCGCCCTCAACACCAACTGATATGCGAAACGCAAACGACATCACACCAGAGATGCTGACGTTTCTTCGTGAGTATCACCTTGCATCATTGACAACGATGCGAGCTGATGGATCACCGCATGTCGTGCCAGTGGGGTTTTCGTATGACCATGATGCACAGGTTGTGCGCATTATTACTTTTGCCTCATCGCTGAAATATAAGAACGCACTTCGCGGCGGTCGTGCAGTGGTGTCGCAAGTTGATGGCGGTCGTTGGCTCACGCTTGAAGGAACTGTCAGCGGCACGGATGATGCAGCGCATGTTGCAGCCGCAGTGAATGGTTATGCAGCGCGTTATCGCCAGCCAGGCGAACGTGAAGACAGAGTTGCGATTGAAATTGCTGTCGACCGCATCATGGGTCGTGGCTAGATCAACAACTGATTACGAAGCTGCGCGAGAGCGCAGCATGTCACCAACGAACATTGAACCTGCGGGGTGTGGGTCGGTGGCGCGTGCAATGGGGTCACTGTCATCGCGTTCTGGATACGGTTCACAGCCCACTTGACACCCTGGGCACCAGTACAACAAACGTGCAGATTCGCCCATTTTTGTTAAGCGAATGACGTCTCCGCATCGAGAGCACTTCTGACCATTCCGGCCATAAACAGCTAGGCCGCCTGGCACGTCGGGTGAGGTAATTCGCACAGGTGAATCCATATTTGCGCGCACCTGTGCAGCAGCCGTGAGAACAAGATCAAGGCATGTTGACTGCGGCACCGTTGAAATTTTCGCCCATGGATGTACACCGCATGACCACAAGATCTCGCAACGGAAAACATTTCCCATGCCCACCATCACGCGTGAATCAAGAAGTGCTTCCGCAACTGTCGCATCCGGATTGTCGTAGTGAAAGAG
>JBEDFA010000098.1:0-4289 GCA_041175365.1 Actinomycetota bacterium
GGAATCTCCACCTGTGCATCCAATGAGTTCATTTCCGCATATTCAGGCATCCAACGCCAGTAGCAATTCCAGATGTATTCGCGCCAACCAATGATCTGACGAATGAATCCTTCTGCACTATTGATGTGCACGGAACCGCTGCGATACCCCGCCTCAGCTGCAGCAACGACTTCGCCCGGCAGCAAGAGACCGTTATTCAAATACGGTGATAACAAAGAGTGAGCAAGATGCCAATTTGATTTCAGCATCGCGTCTTCATGCTCGCCAAACATCGGAAGAATCTCGGAGATGAAGAAGTTCAGTCGTTCAATTGCTTCTGTGCGAGTCGTGGCCCACACACCAGTCGGCATGTCACCCCAGGTATTGCCAGAAACATCAGCAATCACTCGTTGATCAAGATCATCTAGTTCGTACGTATGAGGCGGTGGCCACCGATCATGTCCTGTCTTCGGTGGGGGTAATCGATTATCTGCATCGAAGTTCCACTGCCCTTCAGTGGGCTCATTGCCATCCATCAAGATGTTCAGACGTCGACGTTGCCAACGATAGAAATCTTCCATCTTGATTGTCTTACGAGTTCCCATGAATTCTGAATACTCATCGGGATGGCAGAGAAACTGATTTGAGCGAACAACTTCGACATCTAATGAGGCAACAAGTGTCTGTGCAACAAAACTGTTCGGCTCGGTGACGACAACAATTGATGGCGAATATTCCGTGCGGTGCGCCGCTAGACCCAGAGTCATTGTTTC
The DNA here is from genome assembly GCA_041175365.1 of Actinomycetota bacterium. Taxonomy (GTDB): domain Bacteria; phylum Actinomycetota; class Acidimicrobiia; order Acidimicrobiales; family Ilumatobacteraceae; genus UBA2093. The sequence continues at coordinate 753 of JBEDFA010000098.1, forward strand.
TGCGAACCGATAGTCAACGTCAAATCCTTCGGCTCGCAACTCTTCAGCGAAGCGTCTCATTGAAGCCACAATGAAATGCGCACGTTGAATGTGCCATCGTCGTGACGAGATTTTCCCGCGCGATTCCACCATCAACACTCGATGTGTTGCAGGCTTTGCTTCGCGAAGTGCACCAATCTGGCGATTCAGCTGATCACCAAATACCCAGACCGTTTGCATTGACACGTGCTTAGCGTATGCCCACACGCGAACAAGTCCTGAAAATGCAAATCCCGTGGGCTAGAAGCACCCACGGGATTTGCATTTTTAGTCTATGGACTGATTGCGCTTATGCGTAGCGGACGAGTCCTTGGTCAATGACCTTGCGGTCGCCGACATAGGTTTCGAACACTGCTTCGCCCGGTGCCGTCTTCCAGATCTTCACTGTGAGTGCATCACCTGGGAACACTGGCGAAGCGAAACGTCCTTCAATGTGCTTGAAGCGATCTGCATCGCCATCACACAAGGCGTTCAACAAACCACGACCAGTGAAACCGTAGGTGCACAAACCATGCAGAATCGGACGAGGGAACACACCAGCTGCAACAGCAGGGTGATTCGGGTCTGAATGCAATGGGTTGCGGTCACCATTCAAGCGATACAGCAACGCCTGGTCTGGAGAAGTCTGGAAGACCTCTTCGAAATCAGGAGCAGTTGCTGGCGGCTCGTTCACAGCACCACTTGGACCGCGCTCACCGCCGAAACCACCAGCTTCACGAATGAATACGGAAGATTGCGTGGAGTACAACGGCTTCCCTGCAGCGTCTGTGGCTTCGGACTCTGTCACGATGACCGCAGCCTTCACCTTGTCGTACATTGCGACAACCTTGCTCTGCACCGTTGCTGATCCTTCAACAGGAAGTGGCTGATGCAAAGTAATTGACTGTGATGCATGCACGAGGTTTGCGAAGTTGAATTCGCCAACGTTGCGCATGGGGTTTGAGTTCGGACCAGCCTGGCCAGAACCAAGTACCACTGGCATCGTGGGCAATGCCTTCTGCGTGACACCTGTGGAGTTCTCCGTTACATACTGCAACTGATCAGAACTGACGTTCAGACTCACTGCATACAACAAAGAGTCTTTCGACGTCCACGAGATTTGATATGGCTCACCAACGGAACCAACTGCTGCGGGATTCAACGCCATGGCGTGTCCTACTTCTTACCGATGGTGTTCTGAGGGTACGAGCCGTCCTTGCCGTCCATGCCGGCATTTGGACGTGCTGTCTTCAACATCTCTGTGACAGCAGCACCAATCTTTGTTGGGTCATCGATTGGCTTCACGCTTGGACCGCGGTGCCAGCCTTCAGCAATTGCAAGTGTCTGACCACTTGCTTCGAAGATACGACCAGTGACATCGCCAGCTTCGCTACCTGCAAGCCAGGTGACGATGGGAGCGATCCAACGTGGTGAACGCATCTCGCGCTCTTCGTCGGTCTCTGGCGCATTGCCAAGACCTTCGGTCATACGAGTGAGTGCAACTGGTGCCACTGCGTTCACGGTGACGCCGAAACGTGCAAGTTCAAGAGCTGCGATCACTGTGAATGATGCAATGCCAGCCTTTGCTGCGCCGTAGTTGGTCTGACCGATGTTGCCGTAGATACCCGACACCGATGTGGTGTTGATGATGCGGCCGTAGACCTCTTTGCCAGCCTTGGCCTGCTCGCGCCAGTATGCAGCCGCCCAACGAGCTGGTCCGAATGTTCCCTTGAGGTGCACCTTGATAACTGCATCCCATTCTTCTTCAGTCATATTGGTGAGCATGCGGTCGCGCAAGATGCCTGCATTGTTCACAACGATGTTGATGTCACCGAATGTCTCCACTGCAGTGTTGATGAGGCGCTGAGCACCTTCCCATGAAGAGATGTCGTCGCCGTTTGCAACTGCCTCGCCACCCATGCCCTTGATTTCATCAACCACGGACTGAGCAGGGCTGACGTCGCCACCGCTGCCGTCAACACCAGCGCCCAAGTCGTTCACAACAACCTTTGCGCCCTGGCTTGCCAGGCTCAACGCATGCTCGCGTCCGATTCCACGACCGGCTCCGGTCACTACGGCAACGCGGCCTTCACACAACTTCGCCATGATGGCTCCTTCGATAGGTAAGGGCACCCCGTGGTGCCTGCCCCGATACTACGAACTGGTGTCACAGCCGACACAGCCCGACCGCCCCTAGCCTCAAACTCGTGCTGAAATCCACGCCACACAGGGTTCTCATTGTTGGGGCTGGGCCTTCAGGAACCGCTTGTGCCGCAACGTTGCATGCCCTTGGGCACGAGGTGACCGTGGTCGACAAGGCCACCTTCCCGCGCGACAAGTGTTGCGGCGATGGACTCACCACCAACGCACTGCGCATCCTTGACCATCTTGGCTTTGATCGCACAAGAGTGAGTGACTGGCAGGAATGCGACACGATTCAATTGCGTTCACCACACGGAGCATTGATTGAGACTTCGCTGCCCGATATCGGTGGAACTTTCGCAGCGATCGCACCCCGCGAACAACTTGACTTTGCACTCGTTCAGCACTGCCGCGACCTTGGCATCACTATTCATGAAGGCACAGCGTTCGTGAGCATGCCCCAGAACAACGCGGCCGGCATTGCTGTTGAGATCGAAGGCATGGGCGTTCTTCACGTTGACTTCGTCGTGGCTGCAGATGGCATGTGGTCCCCTATTCGAAAGTCGTTAGGGCTTTCATCACCGGGCTATCTCGGTGAATTACATTCGTTTCGTCAATACATCGGAAACGTCACAGGCACTGCGGCACACAAACTGCACATCTGGTTCGACAAAGACTTGTTGCCGGGTTATGCCTGGAGCTTCCCCCTCCCCAACAATCGGGCCAACTTCGGATTCTGTATACAGCGCAGCAAAGACCACAGCGTTCAGTTCATGAACAAGACGTGGTCAGACCTACTCACTCGTACACACATTGTTGAGGCACTCGGCGAAGGGTTTGCCCCAGAAGGACGACACACCGCGTGGCCGATTCCCGCACGCATTGATTCCGCAGTTCGTTCATCGGGTCGCGTGCTGTTTATCGGAGACGCAGTCGGTGCATGCGACATACTCACGGGCGAAGGCATTGGACAAGCATTAGAAACTGGTATCGCTGCTGCTCACGCAATTCATCAAGGCGAGACTCCAGCAGATGTTCGTGCAGCGTATTCGCACTCACTCGACAAGACTTTGCTTGCCGATCACCGAATGGCTGCCACCCTTGCATTCTTGATGTCATCTCCAGTTGTTGCGCGATTCGTCCTTGCATTGGTCAATGCCAATGATTGGACACGCTCACATTTCGCGCGCTGGATGTTTGAAGATGAGCCACGGGCCGTGATTTTCACCCCACGGCGTTGGCATCGAAAGTTCCTTAAGCGTCCAGGTGCCTATCAGCAGTAGCCCTCGTTGTACGGTTGAGGCATGAAGACACGCATCACCGAAATGTTTGGCATCGAACTCCCCGTCATGCTTGCGGGCATGGGCGGTGTCTCGT
>JBEDFA010000099.1:0-7713 GCA_041175365.1 Actinomycetota bacterium
TCAATTTCTCTCGCATTAATTCGCGAACAAAATCACACACAGGAGGCCTGACATGGCACAAGCACAACGCAAAGCAAAGAAGGAAAGCGCTGGCTCAATGAAGTTGTTCGCTTACATCGCAGCAGTTGTTGTTGCTGCAGGTGTTGTTGGTTTCGGCGTGACATCGTTGTCATCTGCTGACCCAGAGCCACCAGCGTCCACTGTGATTGGTGGAGTCGTTCCAGCTGAATATCAAAAGATCACCGCAACCGGCGATGCGTTAGAGCCACTTGCGGATGCAACTGTTGACCCCGCACTGGGCAAGACAGCACCAACACTGCAGGGGTACAACTTTGCTGGTGCACCTGTGAACATTCAGCCAGGCTCCAATGGTCAGCCAACACTTTTGGTGTTCCTTGCTCATTGGTGTCCACACTGCAACGCAGAAGTGCCACGTCTGAACGAGTGGCGTGATAAGGGTCTTGTTCCTGAGAATCTTCGTGTTGTTGGTATCACCACTTCATCGCGCAAGGACCAAGCGAATTGGCCACCATCGAACTGGATTGCTGACATGAAGTGGCAGTTCGAAGTAATGGCTGACAGCGAAGAGAACGATGCAGCTTTCGCCTACGGCGTTGATGGATTCCCCTTCATGGTTCTTGTGAACGGTCAAGGCAAAGTCGTGTCGCGCCATTCTGGTGAGATGGAAGTTGGCGAGATCCAGGAGTTCATTTCCGCAGGACTTGCCACCGCCTAAACCTATTCCCTTATAAATAAGGAAGGGGTGCAGGGGCTGGAGGGCGTAGCCTTTCGCCGTGGCACAAACACCAGCGCGAATCGGGTTCTTCGGACCATTTGGCACCTTCACTGAGCAGGCTCTCCTGACTCAGCCCGATCTCGCTGCTGGTGAATTGATTCCGTTCCGTTCGGTGCCTGATGTCCTCGATGCGGTTGCTCGTGGCGATGTCGATGCTGGATTCGTCCCCATCGAGAACTCCATTGAAGGAACTGTCAACTTCACGCAAGATGCGCTCATCTTCGATTACGAATTGTTGATTCAACGCGAAGTGGTGCTTGATATCGAGCACTGCTTACTTGCAGCTCCAGGAACGAAGCTCAGCGATGTTTCGTTGGTCCTTTCCATTCCAGTTGCCACTGCGCAGTGCAGTGCTTGGTTGCGAGAGAACTTGTCGAAAGCTGATGTGCACGCAGCGAACTCCACCGCTGATGCCGCGCGTCTTGTTGGCGAGCGTTCTTCCGCAGGTGAAAAGGGAATTGCAGCACTCGCTCCGGCGAATGCTGCTGCGTTGTACGGACTAGAAGTTGTCGCAAAAGACATTGCTGATCATGCAGGCAACCAGACACGTTTCGTTCTTGTTGCACATGAAGGTATTCCAGCAGCAACTGGTCATGACAAAACAGGCATCGTTGTTTTCCAGCGTGCCGACGAACCAGGAAGCCTCATCTCGATCTTGCAAGAGTTCGCAGCACGTCGCATCAACTTGTCGTTGTTGTCATCACGCCCAACCAAGGCTGGTGGTCTTGGCGACTACTGCTTCATCATTTATGCCGATGGTCATGTGGCTGACGAATTGATGGCTGATGTTTTGCGTGATCTTCACACCAAGCAGGGCGGTGTGAAATTCCTTGGCTCGTACCCAGCGGCTGGCGACCATGCCCCGAATGCACGTGAACATGCCGATGCTCGTTGGCAACAGGCTGACGACTGGATTACCGAACTGCGCACGCATATTCGCAAGTAATTGCTAGCCCTTTTTGGGCTGGCCAAATTCGCAGGTATCGTGGAAGACGGAACGGTGGCAGAGCGGACAAATGCACTCGCCTTGAAAGCGAGAGGGTGTAAAAGCCCCGGGGGTTCAAATCCCTTCCGTTCCGCCAGTTAAAAAAGAGTTGGCTTCGGCCAACTCTTTTTTGTTTATCGCTCGTCGCGAACGAACGGATTACCCAATGCCTTGGGCGCACCGCGAAGGTTCTTGCTACCTGGTCGACTGAATGCGATGAGAGCAATCAAGGTGGCGAGGTACGGCAACATCTGTGTAAAGGCAGATGGGATGAACGTGATCTGCTCGGCCTGCAAGGTGAAGGGAAGCTGCAGAGAGAATCCGAACAACAGTGCGCCGAAGATGAGACGCACAGGATGCCATCCCGCGAATACCACGAGTGCCAAAGCAATCCATCCGATGCCATTGGTGGTGGCAGCCTGGTGCCATGCAGCACTCTGCGCAAGCATCAGCCACGAACCGCCAAGACCAACAATCAGACCACCGAAGAGTGTGTAACGAATGCGGATACCCGCAACGGACAAACCTTGGGCATCAACAGTCGCTGGATCATCGCCTGTTGCACGTAGTTCCAAACCTGGACGCGTGCGGAACAAGTACCACGCAGAGGCAATAGCGAGTGCAACAGCGAAGTAGGTGATGATGTCGTGCTCAAACAGAATGGGACCAATAACGGGAATGTCAGTAAGCGGACCAAAGGTGAGTGGCTTGATGATGGTGGTGACTGTGTTGCCTTCTGCGGGCTTGCCTAAGAAGTTTGCAAGACCAGTACCGAAGATCACTAACGCAAGACCCGACACGATTTGGTTCGCACGCAATGTGACAGACAAAACCGCGTGAATACCTGCAAGCAATGCACCCACCAATGAACCAACAACAAGACCGAGCCAGATGCTGCCAGAGGAATCGGCAGCAAGAAACGAGGATATTGCGGACGTGAGCAAGATGCCCTCGATACCAAGGTTCAGAACACCTGCGCGCTCAGTAAACAGTGCGCCAAGCGCTGCCAAGATCAACGTGGTGGCGATGGCGATGGAGTCGGCCGCTGTGAGGACCCAAATATTGCTGTTCATTGTGCAACCGCCTGCATACGTACGGCACGGATTTTGTAACGACGGAAAGCCTCGCCGCCCAGTGCGAACAACAAGATGGCTCCCTGCAGCATGACGCCAATGTGAATGGGGGTGTCGGTGGTGATCTGCAGCTTGTCGCCGCCCACGCGAAGTCCGGAGAACAAAATGCCGCTCACGATGATGGCGGCAAAGTTGTTGCGAGCGAGTGCAGCAATCACGATTCCTGCGTATCCGTAGCCCAACAACAAAACACCTTGGTCAAGCTTTCCAAACTCACCAACGATGAGAGTTGCGCCGCCAAGACCCGAGAGAGCACCAGAGATGAGCATGACCTGCATCGTGGTGCGCCGTGCATTGATACCTGCGTAGTGCGCAGCGCGTGGAGAATCTGAAATCACTTGAATGCGATAACCAAACTCTGTGCGCTTCACTACCCAGAACAAGAACAGTGCAAGAGCGACGATAAGGAAGAACGTTGGGTACATGCGCGTGTCGCCAATCGCTGACAATTGTGCTGAATCAGATACGGCTCGACCCATGGGGAAGGAAACATCCGGTGCTCGGAAGTAACTGTTCGGCGTATATACGAAGTGGTTGAGAACACTTGCAGCGATGTAGGTCAACAGCAAGGTCGACACGATTTCGCTTGTGCCTAGACGTGAACGTACAAATGCGGGAACGAATATCCATGCAGCACCAAAGCCGGCGCCAATGAGCAACACCGTCGGGACCGCGATGATGGATGGAAGATGTGGTCCCAGTGCAAGACCGGCCCATGCACCGCCCAGCATTCCTAAGTACAACTGGCCTTCACCGCCGATGTTGTACAAGTTCATCTGGAAAGCAAAGGCCGCGCATAATCCCGTGCAGATCAGAACAGTGGACAACCCCAACGTGTCGGTGATGCCACTGGAAGAAAGGAAACCATCGCTCAACATGTTGCCGTAGGTTTCCGAAACTGAATAACCCGTTGCCATGAGGAACAATCCACCTGCAATCAGAGCAGCGAGGACAGAGACAAGAGGAACAAATGCAGCGAGATATTTCGGTGTCTCACTGCGTTGTTCAAAAATAATTCTGAATGGTGCTCGCATTAGGCGGCGCCTTCCGTTTTCAGGCCGGCCATTGCTGCGCCGACAGTGGCGAGCTGAGCTGCTTCACCACTTGTTTCATGGACAATTGCCCCGCGATACAACACGAGGATGCGGTCGGCCAGCGACATGATTTCGTCGAGGTCTTCCGAGATAAGAAGAATTGCTTGACCAGCACTACGTGCATCATCAAGAAGGCGTCGGACCGTTTCAATGGCGCCAACGTCGAGACCACGAGTAGGCGAGCAGACAACGAGCAACTTGGTTGCGGCACGACCACCGGAGAGTTCACGCGCCAGAAGAACTTTCTGCGCGTTACCACCCGACAGCTTGCGAGCAACATGGTCGGCGTCGTTTGCCTTGATCTCAAATTGCTCAATCAAGCGATTCGCTTCTGGGCGTACCGATGCGCGATCCACCACAATGTGACGATCACGTGTGAGCAGCAAGTTGTCGAGGATGGACATGGAAGGAACAAGTCCCATTCCGAGGCGATCTTCAGGAACGTACGCAAGTCCAAGTTCACGCGCAGCGATGGGTCCACGATCGGTGGTCATTGCACCACCAATAGAGATTGTTCCTGCGGTGGGGGAGATGAGACCTGCAATGGTGTCCGCGAGTTCGCGCTGACCATTGCCAGCAACACCTGCGATGCCCACCATCTCGCCTTCGTGCACATTGAAAGAGATGTTCGACAAGATGTCGACGCCTTCTGATGCAAGAGAGAGTTCGCGAATCTGCAGCACTTCATGACCAGTGGCATGCGATGCGCGTTGTGTTGACAAGTTGATGTCACGACCCACCATGAGTCGCGCAAGTTCTTTGGTGTCTGTCGAACCACGGCCAGAGACATGACCGGTGACGCGACCTCCGCGCAACACGGTGACGCGGTCGGAAATCTCAACAACTTCACCCAGTTTGTGGCTGATGAAGACGATGGACTTTCCAGCTGCAGTCATTGCATGCACGTTTTCAAACAACTTCTCTACTTCTGCGGGAACAAGAACTGCAGTGGGTTCATCGAGGAGAAGAATTTCGGCGCCTTGATACAACGCCTTCACGATTTCAACACGCTGGCGTTGGCCAACGGAGAGTTCGCCAACAATTGCTTGCGGGTCAATGGGCAAACCATATGACTCTGCAACGGCGGCAACTTTTTCATCAATAGTTTTGCGATTGAGTGTGAACGAGAGATCGCGACTGCCGAGGACAACATTTTCTGCGACAGTGAAACGTTCAACTAAGCGGAAGTGCTGATGCACCATGGCGATGCCGTGCTGCAAACCTGCGCGCGGCGAAGACAAAGCGATCTGCTGTCCGTTGCGCAGCAAGTATCCGCTGTCTGGTTGGTAGAGACCGCACAACATTGCGGCCAAGGTGCTCTTACCTGCACCGTTTTCTCCGAGGAGAGTGTGCACTTCACCAGCGCGTACATCGAAATCGACAGAGTCGTTAGCGAGAACACCAGGAAAGCGCTTTGTAATTGAGTGTGCTGAGAGTGCGATAGGGGCCGCATCACCTGAGTGATGCGGCCCCTTCACGACCTCGTGAGAGGTATTAGTCATTGGTGGAATCAGCCCTTAGCGGAACCGACGACGCCTTCAACGAAGAAGTCAAGACCAAGGAGTGCGCCGAGTTCGGCCTTCTCGCCAGCCTTCAACCATGCAGAACCATCCTGCTTGTTGATTGCACCGGTGAATGGAGCGAATGAACCATCGATGATGGCTGCCTTCTTCTCTTCGATGAGTGACTGTGTCTCTGCATCAACAGAGTCACCGAATGAACCAAGGGTGACCATTCCGTCAGCCATTGTTCCGTATGCCTCTTCAGATGGGCATGTGCCAGCAGCAACTGCCTTTGCGGTCTTCACGTAGAAAGGACCCCAGTTCCATGTTGGAGCGGTCAACCAAGCCTTTGGTGCTGCTTCCTTCACGTCAGAGTTGTAACCAACCCACTTCGCACCCTTTGCTTCAGCAGCAACACCGGCTGCGGTTGTGTCTTGGTGCTGTGCAAGAACATCGACGCCTGCGTCAAGAAGTGACTCTGCAGCCTGCTTCTCGATTGATGGATCGAACCATGTCTTTGTCCAGGTGACCTGAACTGTTGCTTCTGCATTGACAGAGCGAACACCAAGTGTGAATGCGTTGATTCCGCGAAGCACTTCAGGAATTGGGAAAGCTGCGACGTAGCCGATCTTGCCATTCTTTGTTGCCTTACCTGCTGCGATACCGGAGAGGTAACGAGCTTCTTCAGCTGCGCCGAAGTAGGTGCCGAGGTTTGTTGGCAATGCATCGAAGTCTGCGTATTCGCCGCCGCCAGCCTTGGTGAGGAGGAACTTTGCACCGGTTGCCCACTGCATGCACACTTCAGGATGCTTCACAGCAACCTTTGCCATTGGTGATCCGTAACCGAAAGAGGTTGCGAAGATGAGCTGGTAGCCATCGGCTGCAAGCTGTTCGAATGTCTGCTCTGACTGTTCGCCCTCAGGAACGTTCTCTACGCGCTTCACTTCAACGCCGAGCTCTTGCTCAAGCTGAAGGATGCCCTGCTCGTGCTGGTATGACCAGCCCTTGTCCTTGGTTGTGCCGATGTAAACGACTGCAACCTTGACATCAGTCTTTTCAACTGGTGCTGACGTGGTGTCTGATGCCGAATCACTTCCGCCGCATGCTGCGACGATGAGTGAAGCTGCAGCTGCCGTTGCGGCAAGCTTCCAGAACTTCTTCATGTGTTGATCTCCCTGATCCACGGCACCGCCGTCGGCACCGAACAAGGGAAACCCTAGTCGGCACAAATACCTCGCAAATCATGGGTGGATGTGGTTTAACAGAGCTGTTACAAAGGGGATTTCTGGTGCCCTGTATTGCAGGGTCTGGGGTGTTCCTGGACCCCGAAGTTTGGTAGCCCTACTGCGGGGGTACACTCATTTTCTCCCAGGAGAGGTGCCAGAGTGGCCGAATGGGGCGCCCTGCTAAGGCGTTGTCCGTCTTAAAGCGGACCGTGGGTTCAAATCCCACCCTCTCCGCCATATGAGTTTGCCTCGCAGACTTCTGGCAATCGTTTTGATTGCAGGCGCCCTGGTTTCCAGCGCGCCGTCCCCGGCAGGGGCCAAAGTGGCGACCGGTTGCGTCAAGACGTACACCGTGAAGCCCAACGACTCGTGGAGCAAGATCGCTGACAAGGTGCATGTCACCATGGCTCTGCTTCTAAAAGTCAATAAATCCAGTGCAAAAACGCTTCTTCTCATTGGTGATGTCATCTGTTTGCCGCGAGCAGCAGTGACGGCTGCGGCTCCGAAGCCAGGTCTCCAGCTCAGCCCACCTGCCAAGAAATACACAGCCAGCCAGTCGGCAGCCATCATCAAAGAAATCTTCCCCGACCACCTTGAGCAGCGGGCGATTGCCATCGCCAAGAGGGAGAGCAAACTCAATCCAGCGGCGTATTCATGGTGTTGCGTGGGACTGTTCCAGATCAAGTGGGATAGCCATGCAAAGTGGCTGAAGGCCATGGGAATTGGCTCTGCACAAGAGTTGCTGGACCCTTATGTGGCGACGCGAGCAGCATTGCAGCTGTACAAGCGTTCAAATGGCTGGGGCCCTTGGGAATAAAGGGTTTCAGCGGGGCAGTGAGTGGATTTCTGAGGAACCGATAACATTCCAAGTCCACATATTTTGCGCTCGTAGCTTAATGGATAGAGCATCTGACTACGGATCAGAAGGTTGTAGGTTCAAGTCCTGCCGAGCGCGCCAGTAACGAAAATCCCTCTGC
>JBEDFA010000100.1:0-58273 GCA_041175365.1 Actinomycetota bacterium
ACGTCAACAGGAGCCGCTCGTGCAACAAGTCTTGTGATGACCTCAATGAAGGGCAAGTTGGATGGAACCTCCTTGCGCGTTCCAGTTCCCACCGGCTCGATCACGGACTTCGTTGCAAACTTGAAGAAGCCTGCAACCGTTGAGGAGATCAATGCTGCATACAAGGCTGCTGCAGAAGGTCCATTGAAGGGCATCTTGGAATACACCGATGCACCAATCGTGTCGAGCGACATTGTCACAAACCCACATTCGTGTGTCTTTGACAGTGACCTCACGATGGCGATGGGCTCGCTCGTCAAAGTTCTCGGTTGGTACGACAACGAGTGGGGTTACTCCAACCGTCTCGTCGACCTCACGCTTCACGTCGCTAAGTAATTCTTCATATGGCGCGAGTACCTGTTCTTGAAGATTTGGGCGATGTCTCTGGAAAAAGAGTTCTTGTCCGCACCGACTTCAACGTTCCGATGGAAGGTCCCGATGGTGCACGCGTCATCACGGATGATTTTCGTATTCGTGCGGCTCTTCCCACTATTGAATGGCTGACCTCTCGTGGAGCCACGGTTGTGTGCGCGAGCCATCTGGGTCGTCCAAAGGGTGCACCAGAGGCGAAATACTCGATGGAACCGGTACGTCGTCGTCTCGCCGAACTTGCTCCGGGAGTGGAACTCCTAGAGAACCTTCGTTTCAACGCTGGTGAAGAATCCAATTCACCTGAGTTTGTTGCAACATTGGTGAAGGGCATTGATATGTATGTGAACGATGCGTTTGGTTCTGCTCACCGTTCGCACGCAAGCATTGTTGGTCCTCCACGAACGCTTCCTTCTGCTGCAGGTCGTCTGTTGCAGAAAGAGGTCGAAGTGATGGGCGGTCTTCGCGATAATCCAAAGCGTCCTTTCGTTGCAGTCCTCGGTGGTGCGAAAGTCAGTGACAAACTCGGTGTCATCGAATCCCTGTTGCAGGTTGTCGATGCGTTAGTAATCGGTGGCGGAATGTGTTTCACCTTCCTTGCAGCGCTTGGTTATCCAGTCGGTGCTTCTATTTGCGAGCTCGACCAAATCGCAACATGTCGACGTCTTCTTGATGCAGGTAAACCCATTCATCTGCCAGATGATTTGGTGGGTCTCGACGCAGCAGGAAATTTCGCAACATTTGGGCAACGGCTCCCTGAAGGTGCGAAGGGTCTCGATATTGGGCCGGGTTCCGCGGCTGCATTCTCTGATGTGATCATGGATGCGCGTACCGTTTTCTGGAATGGTCCGATGGGTATGTTCGAAGATGAACGCTTCGCAGCAGGCACACGCACCGTCGCGGAAGCGATGGCAGCGACCAAAGCTTTCACCATTGTCGGTGGAGGAGACAGCGCAGCTGCGTTAGCGCAGTTCAAACTGGACGACGAAGTTGATCACGTGTCAACAGGTGGCGGTGCCTCGTTGGAGCTTCTCGAATTAGGTGACCTCCCAGGTCTTGCAGCATTAAGAGGTGCCCCAAATGTCCGGTAACAAGCGTCAACCGATTATCAGTGGCAACTGGAAGATGAATCTGAACCACTACGAAGCAATTCAGTGCATTCAGAAACTCGCGTACCTCGTGGGAAAGGATGACTTTGATGCTGTAGACGTCAGCATTCATCCTCCATTTACAGACATTCGAAGTGTGCAGACTTTGTTCGAAGGTGATCACATGCGATTCATCCTTGGTGCACAGCATTGTCACGAAGAAGAAAAAGGTGCTTTCACTGGTGAAGTTTCACCCTCATTTCTGTCGAAGTTGAATGTTCGTTACGTCATTTGTGGCCACAGTGAGCGACGAGAAATTTTCGGCGAGACCGATGAGATCGTGCACAAGAAGGTTCGAGCCATTCTTGCCAGCAAGATGACTCCCATTGTGTGCTGTGGAGAAACGCTTGAAGAACGTGAAGCTGGGTCTACATCAGACAAGGTCTTGGGGCAGGTTCGTGCAGCACTTGCCAAGTTGACCCCGGAGCAAGTGGCCTCCCTTGTGATTGCGTATGAACCCATTTGGGCCATCGGAACAGGGAAGACCGCAACGTCAGAGGACGCACAGGAAGTCTGTGGTGTTATTCGTCGCGAGATTGGTGTTCTGTTCGGTGCCGAAACTGCACAGCGGGTTCGTATCCAGTACGGCGGCTCTGTAAAGGCTGCAAATATCGCGGAATTGATGTCACAACCCGACATCGACGGCGCGTTGGTCGGTGGAGCAAGTCTCGACCCAGACGAGTTCGCCCGAATCATTCAATATCGTCTTCATCAGGACTAGAGGCCCTTCCAGGCACATCCCATAAAGCCATGCGAAGCCCAGGGGTCGTCGATGCCGTTTTCATCGCTCTGGGGCGCTGGGAAGGCCATTTCAGAGGGATAGGCTCTAGAACCGTGCGTACGTTCGTTCTCTACTTGACCCTCGTGATCAACGTGATCTCCATGTTTGCCCTCATTGTCGGCGTTTTGCTGCATAGCGGTCAAGGTGGCGGTCTCTCCGACATGTTTGGCGGTGCAAGTGGTGCCGGACTGGGTTCAGCAGCAGCAGAGAAGAACCTGAATCGCATCACCACCGTTTTTGCAACCATTTGGTTGTTCACGGTTATTGCCTTGGCCTTCCTTCTCAACAGGTAGGCCGTTGGTTCCAAGGTCATCCTTGGCTAACCTTTACATTCCACGTCGAAGTGGCGAAATAGGCAGACGCACCAGTTTAAGGGACTGGCGCTCGTGAGGGCGTGGGGGTTCAAGTCCCCCCTTCGACACCAATGCGATTAACAAAGATTGTTGCCACTCTTGGGCCGGCATCTTTATCCGAAGACGGCATCCGCAGTCTCTGGGAAGCTGGGGCTTCTATTTTCCGGCTGAACTGTTCTCATCTCTCCACTGAGGATCTTCCTGACGCCGTTTCACTTGTTCGGAGAGCTGCGCCGAACGCGGCAGTTCTCGTGGACATTCAGGGTCCAAAACTTCGCTTCATTCCTGAGACCACTGAACTGGAAAATGGCTCACTCGTCCAGTTCTCGCTAGCAGATTTGGGGATTGAGGCTGATTCAGATTCTCAATCCCGCGGTCTGGTCGTGGGGCATCGTGTACTGATGGATGATGGTCGTTTCGAGACTGTCGTTGAGGCGACAAATGGCAACACCTTGTCATTGCGAGTCTTGCGCGGTGGACTTCTCAAGCATGGGAAAGGCATCAATCTCCCCGACACAGAAGTTCGAGGCGGAGTTCTCTCCGGCAAAGATGTTGCAGATTTGGAAGTCGCAAGGGATCTGAACGTCGAGATCATTGCGATTTCATTTGTTCAAGCACCGTCAGATGTTGAGGCTGTGCGGGAGATTGTTGGCCCTGGTGTTCTTCTGTTCGCGAAAATTGAACGTCCGCAAGCGCTTGCACGAATCGATGCAATATGCGCAGTGAGCGATGGCGTGATGGCGGCCCGCGGAGACTTGGGTGTCGAAACTCCGTACGAGAGCGTTCCAGTTGCTCAAAGCAAAATTGCGTTGAGCGCTCTGCGGTCTGGTGTCATTTCTATTTGTGCCACCGAGATGTTGGAATCTATGACCACGTCATCAAGACCCACACGCGCCGAAGTCGCTGACGTCAGTGGTGCAGTGCGAGATGGTTTTGATGCTGTGATGCTCTCAGGTGAGACTGCAGTAGGGGTTAACCCCTCTGAAGCTGTCAAGGCAATGGCACGCATTTGTGAAGAAGCCGAGAAGCATGTTTCTCTTCCAAACTATTTTGCAGATGAGAATCCAGAAACTGCAGCAGTAACAGCAGCTGCAACTGCTCTGGCTAAGAGAATCTCGGCCGACATAATTCTCTCCATTACTTTGACCGGATTTTCAGCACAGCTTTTGTCGTCTTGTCGACCATCTTGTCCGATCATCGCAGCCACACCAGGCGCAAAAAAATCCCGACAGCTAAATATTTGCAGAGGTGTGTATCCGATTACCGTTCAGCGCGATGGAGACATCACCTCAGCTGTAACAGCCGCCATGAGTACTGCAAAAAATGAAGGACTGATGAAGAGCGGGGACACTGTTGTGGTGTGTGCGACGCGCTTGAATCCGAATTCTGATGCTGACACGGTTCTACTGCACCGCGAACCCTAAATCGACTGGCTTATAGACAGCGATATAGCGCTTCCATGAGCGCCTTGTTGCGAGGATTCTGCCAGCGGGGCCCCATTTGGTTCATGACGTAACCAAATCCAACACGAGCTGCTGGATCGCAGAAACCAACGGAACCGCCAGCGCCGTAATGTCCGAATGCTTCAGGGTTCGGACCGAAGCCTCGCTCGGGAAGTGGGATCTGAAATCCGTGAGCGAATCTCGATACTCGCCCCAATACCTTGTCGTCTCCATTGGACACCTCGCTCGTGGCCTCTGTGAGAACGTCAGAGGGGAGCACAGAGACATTGTCAAAGGTTCCACCGTGTGCAAGGGCCGTATAGAGCGATGCGACTCCACGAGCACTGGCGTGCATGTTCGTGCTGGGCATTTCTGCGCTGCGCCATTCCGGAGAATTCACAACACCTGCTCCGGAGAGACCTGATGGGTTGTAATACGTGTTGAGTTGCATCAACTGGTCTTCGGATAGGCCTTGAGGTTCTTCTTCCGGCATGGGGTCGCCAGGCCACTCGAAGTCGGCCATTCGTGAATGGAGCGATGAAGGTGCGCCAAGGTAAATATCAGCCTGCAACGGCGACGCGATGTCCCTTGCGATGAGTTGTCCCACTGTGAATCCTGTGGCACGACGAATCACTTCACCGACAAGAAATCCAAATGTGTTGACGTGGTACCCGTGCGTCGAACTTGGTGCCCACCATGGACTCTCATTTGCGAGCGCGTCAGTCATGGTGGACCACGACATCATTGATCCAGAGGCAAGGCGTTTGCGTACAGCGGGTAGTCCCGCTCTGTGGCCAAGCAGATCCCTGAAGGTCAGATGCTCTTTACCGTTGCAGGCAAACTCGGGCCATACAGACGCAACGACTGTGTCGTATGAAAGTTCACCTCTGGCAACACATTGTGCGGCAATGACTGCGGTGACGCCTTTGCCGACTGAGAATGCGTTCACTAGCTGGTTTTCATCCCAGGCCCGCGTGCAAGCTGGATCGGCATATCCACCCCAGATATCGACGACCGTACGACCTGCAACAGTGACGCAAACAGACGCGCCAATTTCGGCGTGCTCAGTGAAGTTATTGAGAAAGGCTTCGCGAACTGGCTGGAAAGCCGAATCAACGTAGCCGTGCGCTACTGCGCTACTGCTCAGAGAGCCGACTTCTCAAGAATGTGAACGCCACAAGCGGAGCCCAAACCGATGACGTGTGCGAGGCCAACCTTTGCGCCTTCGATCTGGCGAGGACCAGCTTCACCACGAAGGTGATGGCACACTTCCCAGATGTTTGCAATGCCTGTTGCTGCGATGGGGTGACCCTTCGACTCAAGACCTCCAGAAACGTTGACTGGAGTCTTACCATCGCGCCAAGTTGCGCCGGAGTTGAAGAAATCAACTGCGCCGCCTTCTTCGCACAACATGAGGTTGTCGTAATGCACCAATTCGGCAGTGGCGAAGCAGTCGTGAAGTTCCACCAAGTTGAGGTCAGAAGGGGAGACGCCTGCCTGCTCATATGCCTGCTTTGCGGCGATGCGAGTCAGGGTATTGACGTCAGGGAGTACCTGACATGCTTCCTGGTAAGGGTCACTGGTGAGAATCGAAGCGGACACTTTGATCGCGCGACGCTGCTGCTCGAGAGAAAGCGTCTTCAACTTCTTGCCACTGACGACGACAGCTGCTGCTGCTCCGTCACAGTTGGCAGAACACATCGGACGCGTATTTGGATACGCGATCATGATGTCATTCATGATCTCATCAAGCGTCATGCGCTTGTTGTAAGCGGCAAGTGGGTTGAGAGTTGAGTGCGCGTGGTTCTTCTCCGAGATCTTTGCGAAGAGTTCGAACGTTGCGCCGCCGTACTTATGGCCGTATTCCATGCCAACTTGAGCAAACGTGCCGGGCATGTTGTTGGTGCCGATCAGTCCGTCGGTGTTTGCAACGGAACCGTAACGGCCGGTTGCCTTCCACTCTTTGCCGGTGCCCTTCGAGGCGGGGCTGGCGCCGAGAAGTCCGACTCCTGCAAGCTTCTCAACTCCGACAGCGAGACCCATGTCGCATTCGCCAGCCTTGATGGCCATGATGGCGGTACGAAGAGCCGTGGCGCCTGTAGCGCAAGCATTGGAAACGTTGTAGACGGGGATGCCTGTCTGGCCAACCTGCTTCTGAATTTGCTGACCAATGCCGCCTTGACCCATCAGGCAACCTGCCGCGAGGATGCCCATATCTTTCATGGTGACTCCGCCGTCAGCGAGAGCAGCCATGACGGCTTCTGCTGCGAGGTCGACAGTGTCCCGATCGGGATACTTGCCAAACTTCGTCATGTAGATGCCGAGGATGTAGATGTCATCTGATGCCATTGTGTTCTCCGATATTCCTTGTGTCGTTCTTTATGCGATGGGCTCGAAACCGAAGCCGATGGCCTCAGCTCCGTTGTCGTCGTTGCCGAGTGAGTAGGTAGCGAGGCGAACCTTCATTCCCAAAGTCACAACTTCAGGAGTGGGGTCGCAGTTGATGATGTTGGCGCGCACGCTCGTGCCACCGCAATTCACAATTGCTGCAACGAATGGGACAGGTATTCCGGGAGCTGCAAATGTGACGATGGTGAACGATCGAACTTCACCCTCTGTCGCGATGTCCACCTTTTTAAAGTCGGTGGCGAAGCACGAAGCGCAAGCATTGCGGCGATCAAAGAAGCGAGCACCGCATGAGGTGCATTCGTTGGCAACGAGGTGAGGCTTGTCGCCCAGGGCGAGGTAATCAACCAGTGGTACTTGCGTGGTGGTCATAGGGGCTCCCGTCAGATTGCTTCCCTTCACCATAGGTCCTCACAATGCCTCAATGTGAAGATGGACACGACCCGAGAGGCTGATTTGGAGTAGGAAATAGGCATGGCATCCACTTGGAAGAACTGGGCGGGAAACGAGATTGCGCACCCCACCTCTATTGAGACCCCTCGGTCTGAAGACGAACTGATTCGTATTGTTCGTCAGGCCGCGGATCGGGGAGAACGGGTGAAAGTTCCAGGGTCTGGCCATAGTTTTACCCCTGCTGCGGTCACCGATGGTCGTCTTGTGCGAATTGAGGCTTTGAAGGGCATCTACTCCGTCGATAGGGAGAAACGCCAGGTGCGGGTTGGCGCAGGTACCACACTCAATGAACTTAACCGTATTCTCGCAGCCGAAGGATTAGCGATGGCGAATTTGGGTGACATCGCATATCAAACGGTGGCTGGAGCTATCTCGACCTCAACACACGGCACTGGAATGCATCTCACTGGCCTTGCTGCTCAAGTTGTTGGAATGCGAATCATTGATGGTCATGGAAACTTGATCGAATGCAGTTCATCTCATAATCCGGAGATTCTTGATGTTGCACGTGTATCCGTCGGAGCCTTAGGCGCAATCACAGAATGCACAATCCAAGTAGTGGATGCCTTCCGTTTGGAAGCAACAGAAGTTCCCATGAAATTGGATGATGTTCTCAACAACATTGATGAACTTCGTCGATCGAACGACCATTTTGAATTCTTTTGGATCCCTCATACGAAGTGGGCCTTAACAAAGCGCAACAACAGAACTGAAGAGCCTCTCAATCCATTGCCGAAAGTGAAGGGGTGGTTAGAAAAGACCTTCATGGAGAACTATGCCTTTGGTGCATTGTGTCGAATCGGACGTATGAAGCCGTCTCTCATCCCTCGTCTAGCGACGGCTTTGCCATCTTCAGGATCACGTTCGTACATCAACGATAGTTACAAGATTTTCGCTAGTCCTCGGTTGGTTCGCTTCTACGAAATGGAACATGCGCTTCCGGCAGAGTCTGTCGCTCCAGCGTTGCGTGCAATCCGAGAGATGATTGACAAGAAGGGATATCTCTTGAATTTCCCTGTTGAGGTTCGTTTCACCGCGGCAGATGATGTTCCCTTGTCAACAGCGTTCGGGCGAGACACTGGGTACATCGCCGTCCACGTGTACAAAGGAATGGAATACACGCCCTTCTTCAAGGATGTCGAAGACATCTTGCGCACCTTTGACGCACGACCCCATTGGGGAAAGATTCATCACCGCGACGCAGAAGAACTCTCTGGTCTGTATCCAAGGTTCAACGAATTCTTATCAATGCGTGACCGTCTGGATCCGCAACGAACGTTCGCTAATCGATATACCGAAAGAGTCTTTGGTCAATAAGTTAGAGACAAATGTCTTGTGGTCTGACCGGACAACGTGGAATGTCCTTACCGATGGCATCACGAATCGCAGCAACGATTGCCGGTGTGACGGAAATACACGGTGGTTCACCCACCCCTTTTGCGCCTAGTGGAGCTTGAGGTTCGTATTCTTCAACCATTCGTGCAACCACGACTGGTGCGTCCAGTGCTGTAGGCAGGAGGTAGTCGGTGAAGCTCGGGTTTCGAACGCGACCCTCTTGCACAATGATCTCTTCCATAACTGCCAATCCAAGGCCTTGAGCAATGCCGCCTTCGACTTGTCCGAGGAGCGAGAGCGGGTTCAGTACTTGGCCGACGTCTTGAGCTGTCGCAATCTGGACGACCTTGACAAGTCCGAGATCTGGGTCAACGTCGACGACTGCACGATGCGCAACAAATGCAAACGCGACGTGGCAATTTCCTTGGCCATTCTCATCGAGTTCTTCAGTGGCTCGGTGGTGATGTTCAAAAGTTTCGCTAATTGAAATTCCTTGGCTTGCCTCAACAACAGACATACGGAATGTTCCTACAGTATCAACAATCTCGTCGTCTTCAATCGCGAATCGAATGGGTTCGATGTTGTGAAGTGCGCCGATGTGCTCGAACAGTCGTTCACGTACCAAGCGGCACGCACCATCCACGGCGCCACCGCTCATCCAGGTCTGACGTGATGCTGATGTAGACCCTGCGGATCCGATTTGTGTGTCAATGGTGTCGCAGACTGCATCAGTGACTCCAAGAACAGAGCGAGCGATTTGTGGCGCCAACGTCACGAATCCTTGACCTACTTCGCTGGTCGCGAATTTCAGAGTCACTTTGCCATCAGCCAAGGTGCACTTGGCAGTGGAGTAGTCATCAAAGCCTTCGCTGTACATGATGTTCTTGATGCTGACGCCCCAGCCGATGCCACGCTTGATGTGTTTACGTTCTGCGGTGATACCGGAGCCACCTGGGAGATCTAATTCATTGGCATCCAATGCAAGGTCAGGCGGTAGAGGTATCTCATTCGTTTCGCGGATGAGACGTGCAACTGGCGCGACACTTTCCACTGGTTGACCAGTGATCAAGGTGTCTCCAGTTTCCATAGCATTCAGAAGACGAATGCTGATGGGATCCAGACCTGCCGCGACCGCCAGCTTGTCCATCTGTCCTTCGTGGGCAAAACAAGCCTGCACAACACCAAACCCACGCATTGCTCCGCATGGCGGGTTATTCGTTCGTACCGCGTAACCGTCGACTACCGCCGCCGGGCATTTGTATGGACCTTGGGTGTGCGTCACGCCGTTAATCAGAACTGCAGCAGAAGTTGATGCGTAAGCACCACCGTCAAAAACGAAGCGAGCCTCAATTTTGACGATTTTTCCTTCCTTGGTCGCATGGTGTCGCATCCACACTGTTGCAGGGTGACGGTGCACGTGGCCGAAGAAACTTTCTTCTCGACCGTATTGCATCTTCACTGGACGCGAAGTGCGCAAAGCGAGGAGTGCCGTATGAACTTGAAGACTGATGTCTTCTCGAGCACCGAAAGCTCCACCGACACCACCGAGAACAAGACGAATCTTTTCGGGGGGAAGATTGAGGCAGGCCGCCATCTGCTTTTGATCCTCGTGGAGCCACTGTGTTGCCACAAATACCTCAACGCCTTGACCATCGGGATCAGGTATGGCCATTGCTGATTCTGTACCCAGGAATGCTTGGTCTTGCATGCCGATGACATAGTGGCCTTCGACGATGATTTCTCCATCGACACTTGTGTCTCCGTGAACGATTCGTTGTTGACGAACAAGGTTTCCATCGGGGTGAATTGGCTGAAATGCATCACCAATGGCTAACTCTGGGTCAAACAACACGGGGAGTACTTCGTACTCCACTTTGATTGCTGCTAGAGCACGACGACAAGTTTCAGGATGATCGGCAGCGACAGCTGCAACAGGTTCACCCATGTAACGCACGACATCTTTAGCGAAGACGGGCTGATCGGAACTGATGAGGCCATAGGTGAGTTGCCCGGGAACATCTTCCGCTGTGACGACACATTCAACTCCAGCAATTTTCCATGCTGCACTTGTATCAATGGAAATAATGCGAGCATGTGGATGAGGTGAGCGCAAAGTAGCGCCCCACAGCATGTTCTCGGCATGAAGGTCTGAAGTAAATGCGAAATCACCCTTTACTTTGGCGGCGCCATCGGGACGAAGAGAACTAGTCCCTAAGGTGTCGCGCTTCGTCTTCACTGCGCTCATGAGCGAACTCCCTTACGAACTGCAACAACCTTGTCCACTGCTGCAAAAATTCGGCCATATCCTGTGCACCTGCAGATGTTTCCTGACAATGCTTCTTTCACTTCAAGCTCAGAAGGGGAGTCATTCTCATCTAGAAGGTGATGGACTGCCATCACGAGCCCTGGAGTGCAAAAGCCGCACTGCACAGCACCCTCAGTAACAAATGCTTCTTGCACGTCGGTAAGAGTTCCATCTGCATTAAGACCCTCGACGGTTGCGATCTCAGATTCAACGGCAGATGCAGCCATCACAAGGCAGCTGCATACAGCGGCGCCATCAACGTAAACGGTGCAACTTCCACATTCACCTTGCTCGCATGCTCCCTTTGACCCAGGAAGCCCTAAGCGTTCGCGCAAGACATACAGCAGGCTTTCACCGATCCATGCGTCCGACACCTGGTGTTCGGTGCCATTCACTTTCAATGTATAAAACTCATTTGAACTCATTGTCAGATTCCCCTTTGGGCGAGGCGTGCGGCAAGAACGCCAATTGCATGAGAGCGGTATGCCGCTGTTGAACGGTGGTCATCGATGGGCTTCGCCTCGGATGCGGCGATTCGACCAAATTCCCGAGCAACATCTTCACTGATGTTGTTGAAGTCTGGCGCTGCAGAATTGAGGAATGCTTCTGCCTCTGTTGCGCGCAAGATTGTCGGACCAACGGAACCCATTGCGAAACGAGGCTTGCCTTCCACAAGAGCAAAACACGCTGATGCAACAGAAATCACCATTGCGTTTCTGACACCTACTTTGGAATAACCCTGACGCTGACCCGTGATGGGGAGAGTGACTGCTGTGATGACTTCGTTTGTCTTTCGACTATTGCGCTTTGGTCCGACCATAAATTCTGCGAAGGGTACGGAACGTGTTCCTTCCACGGACTGAAGATGAACGACGGCCTCTAGCGCAGCAAGAACTGGCAATGTGTCTCCGGCAGGCGAACATGTACCAAGATTTCCTCCGATTGTTCCAGCAGCACGAATCTGAGGTGATCCCACTGTGCGGGCTGCCTGAGCAAGCGCGGGGACATTCAGTGCGATCTCACCCTTTTCAATAAACGAATAGGGAAGTCCAGCTCCGATAGTGATCGTTCCATTCGAAGTATCTGTCGACCAATTTTTGAGTTCGGGAATGTTTCGCAGCAACAGGACAGACTCAGGGCGACGATGGTTGAAGTTGACTTCGACCATGAGGTCCGTGCCCCCGTTGAGCATCGTTGCGGTTGGGTTCTGCGCCAATAGTTCTGAGGCTTCGGCGATGGAATGCGGAATAAGAACTGACATTGTTTATGACAGCCTTTCGTGGAGTTTTATTGCAGCCTCAGCTGCTTTTGCGCGAATTTCATTCATATCGAATTTTGTGGGTTGACCGTTGTGAACGAGGAGATCCCCATCTCGCATAACAGAGGTACAACGGATGCCGGGTGTAAACGCGACGTGCCACGGGCTATCTGAATGGTCGTAACTCCATGTCACGACATCTCTTCTGACTTCGGGAAAAAACTTTTCGCCGTTTCTCAGCCATTGCCAGGCATCTTCAGGCGAAGCAGTGATATCTGACTCTCTCTGACGTACATATGCAATACGAACCTCTTCAAGCATGTCCGCGCCAATTCCATCCGTTCCTAAGACAACATCGTTGGGCCACTTCGAAGGACGTGCATAGCCCACTGCATTGTTCATGTTGGAACGCGGATTGTGTGCGAGAGTTCCCTTGAGTTCTTCATCGAGGTGCACTGCGTGAACAATCAACCAATTGTCCTGCGCCATTGGCTGTAAACGCTGGCCTGCATCAACGTCATCAAGCCCTTCAGCAACATGAATATGGATTCCAACATTCAATTGCTGTGCCAGATCTGCCACTGCCTGAAGGGTCTCATCTGAACAGGTGAATGCGGCGTGGACACCCACCATGCCTCGACCACCGGACTTTATGAAGCGTTCGTTTTCTGCGAGGCCTCGTTTGGCTTCATCGGTCATCTTCGAAGATGGTGACACTGTTGAAGACATGCGTGAACCAACCCACCGGTCCGTGATGCCGTAGGAGAGGTTGCTGCTGATACCCACCATGTCGCATGCCGACTTGATGACGTCGAGACTTCCTTCAATTGCAAAGGGAGACTCGTGATGATCGATCACGGCGGTGGTTCCATTGAGGAGTGCTTCGGCAGCCCCTAAAGCTGCTGACCAGTAAATGATTTGTAGGTCGAGCGCTGCATCAAGACGCCACCACACGTTTTCTAGAACAGAAAGAAATGATGTTGGTGCTTTTGGCGGTGCAGGCATCCCTCGCGCCAGCGAGGAGTACAAGTGGTGGTGTCCGCACACAAGGCCATTCGTCGTAAATGACATGTCAGTCCGTCACGACTCCACGCTGTGCAGTGATGCGGCCGTAGACCTCTGGTCGGCGATAACGATCAAAATCAAACAATGTGCCTGTGTACTTCTTGCACCAGTCCAAATCACATCGTGCAGAAATCAATTCATCCCCAGTGGTGAAAGCTTGGGCAACAATCTGACCAGATGGCGCGACGATCATGCTTTGACCCAATGAGTCAACTCCTTCTTCGACTCCACCTTTAGCGACACCAATAACCCAGCTGCCGTTCTGGTAGGCACCTGATTGCATCACTAGTGCGTTATGAAATCCCTGGAGGATGTCTTGACTTGGATCCGGAACATAGTGAATCGGAGTGTTGTAGCCACACAGAATCATCTCCACGCCTTGAAGTCCCATGACGCGATATGTCTCTGGCCAGCGGCGGTCATTGCAGATCATCATTCCCATGCGTCCACCGAATGCCTTCCATACACCGAAACCTTCCATGGATGGTTCGAAGTAGTAGCGCTCTGCATGTTGGAATGGCCTATTGGGTTCATTGTGCTCATGACCGGGAATGTGCACCTTGCGATACTTCGCTACGACGCTTCCATCTTTTTCAACGAGAATCTGAGTGTTGAAACGATGTCCATCTGCAGTGAGCTCTGCATATCCAAGGCAGAAGCCAATTTCTAATTTTTTGGCCTCATCGAAGAGTGGTTGAGTCACAGGGGAGGGCATCTCGGTCTCGTACCAATGGTCTGCTTCTGTGATGTCGTCAACAAACCATCGGGGAAAGAATGTCGTGAGAGCAAGCTCTGGGAAGACAACCAAATCACATCCTGCTTTATGGCCATCATGCAATAGAGAGATAAGGCGCTTCATGACATCTGCTCGCGAGTCGCCCTTCTGGATCGGACCCATTTGTGCTGCGCCAACTGTGATGATTCGGCTCATGAGAATTCCTTTGTATTGGCGAGTGTGATCATTGTGTGGAGAAGAATGTTGGCTCCGGCCTCAAGTTCCTCTGGTGACGTGTATTCCGCGGGATTGTGGCTGATGCCATTCACACTGGGAACAAAAATCATCGCTGTCGGACATACACGTGCCAGCATCTGGGCATCGTGGCCAGCTCCTGATGGAAGGCGCATCACGCTGTTTCCCTGATCGATGGAAATTTGCTCAACAAGACTGATGACTTTCTCGTCAA
This sequence comes from Actinomycetota bacterium, assembly GCA_041175365.1. GTDB lineage: Bacteria > Actinomycetota > Acidimicrobiia > Acidimicrobiales > Ilumatobacteraceae > UBA2093. The sequence goes on from JBEDFA010000100.1 coordinate 14,139, forward strand.
ACACCACAGGTTCAAAACGTGCAAGCGAGCGTGACGTGATCTTGACACCTTCTTCCATTGCAAGTTTTTGCAAATGAGCTTTTACTTCTGATTCAGCAAGCTTTAGTTTTTCTTCGTCAGTGTTGCGAATATCCAGAGTAAGAATTGCTCGCTGAGGCACGACGTTGATGAGATTGGGATGTAGGTCAATTTTTCCAACGGTGCACACTTGGTGCCCGCCAAATCGCGCCGCCAAATCTCGAAGAAACACAGCAATATTGGCTGCAACATATGCCGGGTCGTGACGCATGTTCATTGGCGTCGTTCCTGCGTGATTGCTCTGGCCCTCAATAGTGACTTCCTGCCAACTAATGCCTTGAACACCGGTGACTGCGCCGATGACTACGCCTGTTTGCTCAAGAACCGGACCTTGTTCAATGTGTAATTCAACGAAGGCGTGCGGCGAAACACCTGGACAAGGCGTCGCTCCGTTGTATCCGATTCGTTCTAACTCGTCACCAACGCGGGCGCCATCGATGCCAACAGTGTCGAGCGCCTCTTCAATACTCATGCCGCCGACATAAACGATGGAGCCGAACATGTCCGGGGCGAATCGTGCACCCTCTTCATTTGTAAAGAAGGCGACAGCCAGAGGATGGAGTGGCGTGATTCCCTGTTCCTGGCAGCTCTGAATTACTTCAAGACCTGCAAGAACTCCGTAGTTTCCGTCGTATTTGCCACCAGTGCGCACGGTGTCGATATGAGAACCGGTCATGACGGGCTGTCCAGAGCCAACATTCCAGATACCGACAACATTTCCTACCACGTCGATGGAAATCTCTAGGTTGAGATCTTTCATCCATTCGACAACGAGGTCTCGTCCAGCTTTATCCGCATCGGTTAATGCCAAGCGAGCGCACCCTCCGCCATCGATGGCACCGATGTCGGCGAGGTCGAAGAGACGCTGCATCAGTCGCGGACCATTGACATGAATGTCGGGGTTGCTGAGCAGATCGACCACGGCTCAAAGTGTACGAAATGTAAAGGCGGAATGCAGGAATCATGGGGGATTCCCAAGGTCTCGGCTAATTTCGTCAGGTCTCTTCTACAGGATTGGGTCCTCTTGGAACTTCAGCAACTCTTCTGGATAGTCCTGTGCGTCGCGATTGCAGCTTTCGCTCAATCCTTGGCTGGGTTCGGTTTTGGCTTGCTGTCCGTTCCAATGATGGCATTGGTCCTTGCGCCACGAGATGCGATTGTGGTGTCGGTACTTGTGGCATCGGTGTCAACCACGACCCAAGCGATTGCAGATCGTCGGTTCACTGAGTGGAAAACCGTTCGGAGACTTTCGTATCTCTCCTATGCCGGAATGCCATTTGGTCTCATCCTGTTCAACGTTGTTTCCGAAAGAGCTTTGCGATTTGGACTCGGGGCAGTGGTGCTCGTTGCAACTGTCCTGATTATTCGCAAATTTCAGATCTCTGCGGATGCTCGGGGCTATGACTGGGTGCTTGGCTTCATCTCAGGAGTTTTGAACACCTCAACGTCAACCAATGGGCCACCACTCGTGTTCTTGATGAAATCCAGGGCAATGGACGCTGCAACGTTTCGCGCAACACTGAACACCATTTTCTCCATAGCGAACATCGGTGCTCTCATCTTGTTCTTTGGGTCGGGAAAGATGAATCATGACAACGTGATTGGAGCCCTCGTGGCCCTTCCATCACTAGTTGTTTCATTGCGTATCGGATATGCAATGAGGCGTCATGTGAAAGAAGATGTGTTCACGAAATTGGTGGCATCTCTCATGATGTTGTCGGGCATCAGTGCACTTGTTGCGGCGCTAACGCAGTGATTCTAAGAATTCAGTGCTGACAGAAAACTTCTAGTCGTGACCGAACATCATCATCCATTGCTCTTTGGATTTCGGCTTGAAGACGTAATTCACCTCACGGACATCGGAGAGACGAGCGGCGGGAGGTTCCGAGTAGCGATGCCCAGGTAAAACGATGGTGTTGTCGGGAAGCGAAGCTAGTTTGCTGAGACTGTCGTACATGTCCCCAACATTGGACCCAGGAAGATCGGTGCGACCACACCCATCAAGGAAAAGGGTGTCTCCCGAGACAAGGCAACCGTTGGTCAGGAAGCATTGACTGCCTGGGGTGTGGCCTGGTGTGTGGAGGCATTCAATGCTGAGTGAACCGACGTGCACGATGTCGCCAGATTCATGGGTAACCAGATTGCTCTCACTCACACCTGTTGTTTTCAATACCCATGGGACTTCATTTTTGTTGACATGAATGGGCACATCGTGTTGCTCCAGAAGAGTTGTAATTCCTTCGATGGTGTGACCCATCATTGAGCCGCCGACATGGTCAGCGTGATAGTGGCTAGCCATAACTCCAACGACCTTCATGCCATCAGCTTCGGCGATATCGACTAATTGACGTACCGCATAAGCAGGATCAACAATGACGCATTCGCCTGAGTCTCGATCACCCAACAAATAAGAGAAGTTGACCATTTGCGTGGCCATCATGTCCCCTGAGGCGAAATCCTGTCCGCTCAAAAGTTGACGGAAATAAAAGGGATTGCTCTGTGTATCGGTCACAGAAGGCAGAATAGGACAATGAAGCAAGGTCATGCACTCCAAACAGGAGACCGTGTTCTCGTCGGTACTTTTCTGATCGATGTGAATGAGCAATTTGCGCAATCCCTAGAGCCAGGCGACACCGTCCTTGGCATTGCCGCTACGGGTCAATTACGCCGGATATCTGGCGAAGTGAGTGAACTTGTATCCAGTGCTGTCGCCCACGCGCTTCAAAGTTTCCAGCAATTACAGAATGTAGATCCGCAGCAAGTCAACAAATTCTTCTCACTGGCAGCAGCTCGCCTTGGAGATGATGACGTTTTTCAATTCATTGCCGAAGCCAATAGGAATGACGTTGCATCCGCCTTATCCAGAGGTCGTTCGACAACTCGATTGGTTCTTTCTGAGAAGATGCGAGACGACATGATCGCAGCTTTTCGCATGTGGGAGAACGCTGACATGGCTCCCACCTCAGTTGTTGACACAGTGGAACATGAGGGCTGGATTGTTGAACAATGGAAGGCGCCTTTAGGTGTCATCGGTTTTGTTTTTGAAGGTCGGCCCAATGTCTTTGCTGATGCCACAGGCGTACTGAAAGGCGGGAACACTGTGGTGTTCCGAATCGGCAGTGACGCACTTGCGACCGCACAAGCAATCATGCAGCACGTTATTTTGCCAAGTCTTCAAGATTGCGGTCTTCCACTTGGCAGTGTTGTTTTACTTGAATCTGCGGAACATGCAGCAGGATGGGCACTCTTTTCGGATGCCCGAATTTCACTTGCTGTTGCCAGGGGTTCTGGTCAAGCAGTTGCCGAACTCGGTTCCATCGCTCAGCAGGCTGGCATATCGGCAAGTCTTCACGGCACTGGTGGAGCTTGGATGATTGCGGGGGAGTCAGCTGATATCGAGCGTCTTTCTGCCGTTGTTGAACACTCACTAGATAGGAAAGTTTGTAACACTGCCAACGTCATCTGCGTGCCTCATTCTTTGGCCAAGAGTTTTGTTCCCGAGGTGTTTAATGCTGCCGAGCGCGCAGCGGCGGTGCGTGGAGTCCATGCCCGCATTCACTGCATAAATGGTGCATCAGAGTTTTTGCCTAATTCAGAAACGATTGATGTTCACCGTGCGGATGGTGTTCACCAAGAGATGCAGGTGACTGAGGCATCTGAATCTGATCTTGGACATGAATTTGAATGGGAAGAGAATCCTGAAATCTATTTAGTCCTCGTTGATGACAAAGAGCATGCTGTTCAGTTGTTCAACCGGTTTAGTCCTCAATTTGTTGTGTCAGTGATTGCCGATGATGCAGCAGAGCGGGATTTTGTCTGGCAACAATGCAATGCGCCATTCGTTGGAGATGGCTTTACTCGTTGGGTCGATGGACAATTCGCCTTATTGCGTCCAGAGTTGGGTCTCTCCAATTGGCAGTCGGGAAGATTGTTCGCGAGAGGTGGAGTTCTCTCAGGAGACTCTGCATTCACCATTCGTTTACGAGTGACCCAGAAGGACTCTGGGCTGCATCGTTAAGAAGGAGGGTGGAGTTCGACATTGTCGATGAGTCGAACTTCTCCAAACCATACGGCAACGCATACAACTGCTATCTCATCGATCACGCTGATTTGTCCCAAATCGCTAGCTCTCACAACGCTCACATATTCAACCCGAGCTAGTGGTTCAGCTGCTATGAACTTGGTGATCAAATCCTCAATGGCACGTGGATCCAGGAGACCCGATGCAACTTCATGACGACCTTGTTGAAGTGCCCGTTGAATGATGGGAGCGCCAGCACGTTGACGTTCATCGAGGCGTACGTTTCGACTTGACATGGCGAGTCCATCGTCATGGCGAATTGTCTCCACGCCAACTATTTCGATATCCATATCTAGCTCAGAAACCATCTGCTTAATGACGGCCAATTGCTGGTAATCCTTCTTGCCGAAGTAGGCACGACTTGGCTGCACCGCATGAAACAGTTTTGCAACGATGGTCGTGACACCCCGAAAATGTCCAGGACGGCCTTGTCCCTCCATGGAATCCGATGCAGTTCCAGGCTCTACAAAAACTCTCCAGCCATTGGGGTACATCGCTTCTGTAGTCGGCATGTACACCGCATCGATTCCATGATGCTCTGCTATTCGCAAGTCGCGTTCGACTGTCCGCGGATAAGCGTCAAAATCGGCGTCGACATTGAACTGCGTGGGGTTCACAAAAATTGAAAGAACTGTCGCTTCATTTTCGCTCTGAGCTTGTTGCAGTAGTGCCTCGTGTCCGGCGTGCAAAGCACCCATCGTCGGCACAAAACCGATGGAAGGTCGACCATTAAGTGATCGAACCCACGCATGCATCTCAGCAGGAGATGTGAGAATAATCATTACTTCGAGAAGCTGTGCTCAGCATCTGGCCACTGGCCAGAGCGAACCTCGGTCACGTATTGGGCTATTGCAGAGGTTGCTGCACCTCTGAGATCAGCGAATGGTTTAGCGAAAGTGAATGTGCGTGGTGAAAGACCGAGCAGGTCATGCATCACGAGAACCTGTCCGTCACACCCAACTCCTGCGCCAATTCCAATGGTTGGAATGGTCAATTGACTCGTGATGTGAGATGCAAGATCTGAAGGGACTCCTTCGATCACGACAGCACATGCGCCTGCTTCTTGCACTGCTAAAGCATCTTCCATAAGGCGTTGTTTGCTGCCAGCCTCTGCACCATCTGCACGACCTTGAATTTTGTTGCCACCCATGCGGTGATAGCTCTGGGGCGTAAGACCAATGTGACCCATTACAGGAACATCCACAGAGCTAATTGCTGTGATCTGATCAGAGACGTGAACGCCGCCCTCAAGTTTGACGATTTCTGCTCCGGCTTTAATCAATCGAATCGCATTTGTCACCGCGTCAATAGCCGAGGCTTGGTACGAACCAAATGGCATGTCTCCAATAACGAGTGCTAGCGGCTTCGTTGCTGAGACCATCTGGACGTGATATTCCATTTGTTCCATGGACACACCAAGGGTGTTTCGTTGGCCTTGCAAAACAGTTGCAACGGAATCTCCAACAAGAATCATGTCAACGCCGCCTGCATCGACGATTGAGGCAAATGTGGCGTCATAGGCCGTCACCATTGACATCTTTTGGCCCGACGCTTTGCATGACGCCAAATGAGGAACCGTGAATTTTTTACGTTGTGTCTCAGCAGGCATTGCCACCCCTATTGCTCGGCTTCAAGGCTACGGGTGAGGCGTGTTTTCCGTCATTGAGGGACGGTGACCTCAGTAACGATTACCGCCCGAAAAGTTGCCTGATGTCCGATTCTGGGTCCCCAACAAGGGATGACTCAATATTCATCTCCATCGTCGGGCGACTTGAGACATTGAATTGCTCCCATGATGGATGTCCGTGTGTCGCAAAATTCACAATCTCATCTGCGAAACGAGTCGCCAAGGCCTGGCGATTCTCCTCAGTGCCTAGGAGCATGTCTGTGCCGGGAGCGCCGAGGTTGTCAAAAGCAAACGGAATATCAAGTGCGTGGCAACTGCCGAGAATGCCGCCGAAGGCCGGTGTGGCCCACGTGAACCAATACATCCATGTTGGGTTATTGTGCGCGACACGTTGTTCTGAAAGATTTTGAGCTGGCTGTCGGAAGCTGATGTCGGTGTTCACGGCAGAGATCAATTCACGAACGGCTTCACCTGGACGGCGTGTCTCATAAGTAGTGCGGGCAAGTCCGGCCTTGTCGCCAAATGTTTGTGTAGTGAACTTTTCCCATTCAGGTTGTCCGTCATTAGCCGCATCCTGATTAAAGGCCGACCACAACTTGTTTTCATCTCTGTTCGTTCCCACAACAAACGGAATAGGGCAACGAGACGCAGCATCAATGATATTGGTCTTCACGGCGGTCCCGCCTCCTGTAGGGGCGAAGACATCAAAGCCTTGGGAAGGAATCAACGCCGCAGTGGTTTGTGCTTCAAGAATCTTTTCCGTCGGATACTTCGCTGCATCGGAAAGAGATTCTGCATCAAGAATTTCAAGGAACTGATCTGACAACTCATGGGCCCGAGGCAACTCGCGTAATTGGCCAATGGACGGGCTCATAGCCCACGCCTTGTGGAACAGTGTCGAGGCTCCTTCTGTTGCCATGAGAGACACGACAGCAGAACCTCCTGCCGACTCACCAAAGATGGTGACGTTCTGGGGATTTCCACCAAACGAAGCGATATTGCGTTGCACCCAGCGGAGCCCCGACAACATGTCGAGCACACCGAAATTTCCGTCACCCGCAAAACCAAGGGCACCTAATCGATAATTGATGGAGACAACGATTGAACCGCGAGATGCAATTCGGGAGCCGTCGTACCAGGCCACTGATCCTGCTCCATTTGTGTATGCACCGCCATGGATCCAAAAGAGGACGGGCAGTTTGCTGTCTGGTTGTGCTTCGCTCGGGCAGTACACATTCAGAAACAAGCAGTCCTCCGACATGTTGGAAGCATCGTCGCCCAACATTTGTTCAAGAAAGCCCGGCACCTGAGGACTGATGGCACCAAACGTAGATGCATCGACATCCGCGTCGTATGTCTCTACATCGATTGGCGCCTGCCATCTAGGTGCTGTTGCAAAACGAATTCCACGAAATGATGATTGACCAACAGAATCCAATATTCCGATAAATGTGCCAAAGGGGGAGGTGACTGTTGCATTTGCACTCATTCCCTCACCGTACCTGCGAGGGGCTTGCACTTCACTAGCGTGGAGGTGTGTTTAGAAATGCGATAGGCAGTCTCTACGTTCGTTTTCATCAATGGATTCAGCTCTCCGCATCAACAAGCCCTTCCAACTCGCGAGGGAAGAGGTTCGGTGCTTTCGGCGCGGGGAGCCTCATCATGTGGAAGCCCACGACGATCTTTAACGAGCGATTCATCACCATCGGAAAAGACACCTTGATCGGTCCTGAAATTTCCTTATCCGCTGGAATGGTCCCCGGACAAGAGTGCATTACGTACCCCGTTGTCTCCATCGGTGATCGATGCCTTATTGGAAGAGGTAGCGGCATCGTCGGACATTTCAGTATCGAGATTGGCAACGACGTCTGGACCGGACACAACGTGTACATCACTGATCAGAACCATGGCTACGAAGACGTCACTCGTCCAATCTCCCAGCAATCCCAACCCGAGCGTGCAGTGAAGATTGGTGACGGAAGTTGGCTGGGATACGGATCTGTTGTGCTGCCTGGTGTCACCATTGGTCGACATGTTGTGATCGGAGCGAATTCTGTCGTCACGCATGACATTTCAGATTTCTCGGTAGCGGTTGGTACACCTGCGAAAGTCATCAAAACTTTTGCTGATGGGCAGTGGCAAACAGTTGATTAGACCGAGAGGTCCAACGGGGGCTGGCAGGTCTCCATGTCGTTCTCGCGAGCGAATTTTCCAATCCGTTCACTGATGGGAACACCTTCGACTTCTGACTCCGCAAAATACGGACGTGTTGTCGCAGTACGTAGGGCGTCAATAAACATCCTGCGGTCTTTCAGATAGACGCGATAGTCGGCGAGCCAAAGTGGCACAAGCGCTTTGCCTTTGGCATCGGCAGGAGAATCTTTTGCAATTGCATCCAGTGCACGCTCCAGGGAATCGGTAGCGACCTCGACGATGTCGGCTTTCTTTTTTAGAGCTGCCGGATCGCTGGCCTTCATTTCAGTGAGATCCTGAAGCGCAAAGCGTTCGTCTTCGGCGATCTTGCAATGTGCTTCCGACCGAGCCTTCCATGCATCGTCTCCAATTCGGTTCACGCTTTCTTTTGATGCAAACCCAAAGGCATACACCCACATACCGAATATCAAGGCACATATAAAAGACAGTAGAACTTTGACGAAAATCTTCACCTCGCAAAGGTTACGAGGTTTGCCGTGCTGGCGGAGGTCGATAACTGACAGAATGTGCTTGTGAATGTGAAAGTGTCCTCCAAAGTGCATGCTTTCAGCATGACTGCTGTGCTCTTGGCGTTGTCCTTGGCAGCGTGTTCAGGGTATGGCAATTCCTTCTGCAACGGCATCTCTTCAGTGGCTGGGTTTACAACCCAATTTGGACAAGGTCTCGACAATTTCTCTGAGAGCGAATATTCGCAACTGCGTGAGGAAACGATGAAGGTTCGCGATGTGGTCAATCAATTGGCTGTCAATAACTCATCAAGTACTGAAGCCTCCGAGCTCACCAAAAAATTGAACATCTTCATCAGTTCAATGGACGATGTGCAGTGGGATGTTTCGCTTGCTCTAATGAATAGCGAGGCAGTTTCAGCAGCACTCACACTTGGTTCCGTTGCGACGCTGACTCAGGCCAACACGGTGGAGTCGTTGTTGATTGGGGAGTGTGGATTGCCCTCAACTGTGGTTGGTGACGGACAAGGTGTGGATACTCTTCCTTCTCCCTCCATTGCGAGCCCAACACAGACGGATCCTCCAACAAACACAATTAATGAAACGTCTCAGGATGATGCACTCGGCGCGACCGTTGCAACTTTGTTTGGGTTGAATCTCTCTCCGGCGCAGACCAATTGCCTTGGCGAATCGTTGCAAGGAGTTGTTGATGTGAGTTCAAGTAACGCGAACCTTGCGCAATATCAAAGTCAGTTTCAAAAAGCATTTGATTCTTGTTCTATCGACTTCACTGTTCCACTTGATTGAACCATTCATCACAAATGAATAAAAGTAGATTGAACACGTGGAAATTGTAATTATTCGACATGCTCAGCCCGAGTGGGTGAAAGATGGATTCTCCGTCGATAACCCACCTCTCACCGAGCTTGGTTTTCAACAAGCAGAAGCTCTGGCTGTTGAGTTGAAGAGCGAATATTTTGACGAAATTCTTGTTTCGCCCTTAGTGCGCACACAGCAGACAGCAGCTCCAATTCTTGAAGCATTGAATCGAGACTTGGTCATCGAACCGTGGCTTGAAGAAATTAGAAATCCGATCTGGCATGGGACACCTCAGGAGCGCGCTGACGCTGCGTGGAAGGCCGAGAAAGCCAAAGCATCACATGAAAGATGGTCAGGAATTGAGGGTGGAGAGCCCGTGTCGGAGTTCGTTGATCGAATCAACCTTGGTGTCGCAGGATTCCTCGCGCATAGGGGCTTATCCCGCTCCAACAAAGATTTGCCCGTTTGGGAGACCAATGAAAACTTTGTTGAAGACAAAAAGATTGCTCTGATTTGTCATGCCGGTACGGGAAGTGTTTCTTTGTGTCACATGCTTGGATTTCCAGCAACTCCATGGGAGTGGGAACGTCTTGTGATTGGTCATGCCACCATCAATCGCATCTCCACACTGTCTCTGGCAGATGGAGTCACATTTGGTCTGACGCAATTATCGGGCAATCATCATCTCTCGCCGGAGATGCGCACGTACTGAGAATGGTTCATGAGCGTGTGAGAGTCGCTCTATGGTTGGTTCGTGAGTTCTGAAGCAATCAATCCCGATGCCATAAAAATGTTTTCGTTTGCTGTGTTCAGCAAACTGGAAGGTGCAGTCACCTCTGGGATGATTCATCTAGGCGATCGACTTGGTTTGTACGAAGCAATGGCCCAAAAACCTGAAGGGGATACTTCAGCCTCTTTGGCGTCACGTATGGAGTTGCACGAGCGATGGGTTCGGGAATGGCTGCACAATCAAGTGGCTGCGCGAATCGTCTCGTGTAAGGACATCTCAGCAAATGATCCTGTTTTCTTTTTGACCCCTGAGGCAATCTGCGTTCTTGCTTCTCCGAACCATCCCGCATATGGCATGGGTATGTTCCATCGACTTCCTCAGACGATGAATGCACTCAATGACATGCCCGACTCATTTCGCACTGGTTTAGGTCACGACTACGACGCGCATGGACCAGAAGGTGCCGTAGGCATCGAAAAGAGTTTTGAACCTTGGAATCAAAACTTCTTGATTCCATACGTCGTCCCAGCTCTTCACGGGATGGAAGAGAAACTCCGCACAGGCGCCCGCGTTGCAGACATCGGCTGTGGTGCCGGCGGTCTCTCGCTGCTACTGGGTCGTACCTTCCCTGCAAGCACCTTCATTGGGTACGACATTTCGCAACATGCTCTTCATCGTGCGAATGAACGTTTGGCTTCAGAAGGACTCTCAAATGTTCGGTTCACTGATCCGCGTACAGACTCCATTATTGATGAAGAGAAGTTCGACTTGATCTGCACCTTTGATTGCATCCACGACATGACACATCCGACCGAGATGATGAAGACGATTCGTCAATCTTTGAAGGAGGATGGAACCTGGTTGCTTGTCGACATTAAGGCTCACGATTCTCTTGAAATGAACGTGACGAAGAATCCGATGGCGCCATTGCTCTACGGCATCAGTGTTCTGAGCTGTATGTCATCGGCAATGTCTTCACCAGACGGCGAAGGTCTAGGGACGCTTGGACTTTCTTCCACTAGGGCGGAGGCTATGGCGACAGAGGCTGGGTTTAGCTCCTTTGAACAACTCGCTATTGATCATTCTGTTAACGCTTTTTATCAAGTTCGACCATAAACAAAACTCTCGGCGTCACTGGATCTTGTGAGCGCCGAGAGTCTTTGTTCTTAATCGCCTTTGGATCGAAGGCGATGGAAGATTTTTATGGAGCAGGTACTGGCAACGGTGCTGTGATTCCGCATCCGTTCACCGCATCAACCGCAGCCGTTGGATCGATTGCTTCACCACCAAATGGATGAATTTCGAAGTGAAGGTGTGGGGTGGTGGTGCCACCGGTCTTGCCGACGTAACCAACAACCTGTCCAGCCTTCACCTTTGTACCGATGCCGATGCCATCAGCGAGGCGAAGCATGTGTCCGTAGAAGAAGTACGTGCCATCAGCCTTCATCAAGCGAATGCCGTTGCCAGCAAGCTTGTCGTTAGCTGCGGTGTAAATCTTTGTGATTGTTCCGTCTGCAACTGCGTACAAGAGGTTTCCTTCTTTTGCGATGATGTCAACACCGACGTGCTGGCGACCACCGGAACGAGGTGCGTGCCAGGTGTTCTCGAACGAGCAATTGCCTTGCACTGGGAAGACCTGCAACTGAACAGCAGGAGGGGCCATCACGCCGAGCTTGATTGCCGTTTGGGTATCAAGCTTTCCGGTCATTGGCAGGTTCTGAGCGGTTTGAAACTTCTGAATTGCAACTGCCGTAGCAGCACCGAAGATTCCGTCAACTCCACCCTTCACAGGAATACCTGCAGCAACGAGTGCCTTCTGAACGATGACAACGCTGTCGCCGCGCTTTCCACGTGTTGGCAAGGTGGTGATGGTGACTGATTTGGCCTGAACGGCTGGCGTTGTTGGAGCAGGGGCGACAGTTGTGGTCGGCGCAATTAGACCAAGAGCAGCTGCAGTGTTTGCATCAAGAATGCCCGTTGCAGGAAGACCCTTTGCGGTTTGGAATGCGGAAATTGTGGCGGTGGTACCGGAGCCGAACTGACCGTCAAGGCCACCCTTCACCTGAAGACCTGCAGCGACGAGTGCCTTCTGAACAGCAAGGACGTTGTTGCCACGGTTGCCGCGAACGGGAAGTGAGGTCGCTGTGAGAGCATAAACAACTGGAGCAAGAGTTGTTGTTGGAGCTGCTGTGGTGCTGGGCGCAGCAGTGGTTGCAGGTGCTGCAGTTGTTGTTGGGACATTGAGCTTGAGGACCTGAGCTGTAGCCGCATCAACAACACCAGTGACTTTGAGTCCAACAACCTTCTGGAAGTTCTTCAAAACGATCAGCGTGCGCTTATCGAAGTTTCCGGTTGCGCCACCCTTCAGTGAGAAACCGTTGCGAAGGATTGCATTTTGAAGAGCAACAACTGCAGCGCCTGATTCTCCAAACTTTGGCTGGCCAGGTGCGGTCTTTGCAGATGCGGCAACGGAAACCACGTTTCCGGTTGATGCGCTAGCGACGCCAGGAACTGCGACAAGAGCAAGGCTTGCGACTGCTCCTGCGAGGATGATTCGGCTGATTGTGAGTGTGCGGTTGTGAGACATCTGTCTGCTCCCTTGTTGATCCGCAATAGGGATCGGCAGGTCTCAGCAGAACTTGAGGAATTTCTCACGGAAAATGTTTACATAACCACTCAGAGTGGTTATAGTGGTGATGTGACCACAAAAAGTGATGAAGGGGCATTCGACAGACGCTCAGCTGGGTCTGATCGTTGAAGTGAGGTGGTTCGGGAAGACGGGCGTTATCGGGGCTTGTAGCCGTCGTCGAGACCCACGAAGCCGCTTGGAGCATGTGCGCCCAGCACCAACGTCTCCAGCACACCAATTCCTTGGTGAATTTCTCCGGTGGAGAGGGTCATCTCAACCCGACTCAGTGTCTGCGTATGCAGGTGATGCATGGCCATTGGAGTTTCGACAGGCACAGTGAACCTCTCGCCGCCAACAGCACTTTCGCCTTTCCAATATCCATGCCCCCATTCGGGATGGAGGTAACCAAGACCAAGCATTTGGAAATGCGTGATTGGCTGAAAGGAAAGATGGGCCGTCGAGTCACCAAATGTGTAGTCGAGCTCAAAACCGATCGATCGTCGTGTGTTGTCTTCCCAGTTATACGTGTATGCAACATTGTGAGCATGCTTGATGGTGTCGTTGCCAATCAACATGGCACCTGAGTCATGCCAACGTTCGCCGTCGGCGAATTCATTGATATCAAAGAGTGTTCCGAAGCCTTCAAAGCACACTGGAGCCCACAACCAATAGAACTGGGGAGCTTGTTGTGCTGATGCACCGAGTTGGACTCGTTCCCCAACGCCTCTGATTCCCCAGGAACGGTCTCTCGAACCGACGACAAAAGCAGAGTCAATGTTGTGACGAAGGCCATCTACTTCGATCCAGCCTTGCCATTTACCCAATTGTGTGAGGCGTGTGTATTTCATCGTGGGACGGTTACCGGCGCGCACAAGAAACGGAGGCTCCTCATAGGGGAGAGAAGTGCACGTGAAAGTCACGTCAGCACGGATGCCATGTTCAGGAGTATCGACAGTGATGCGATGTTCCTTCATTGGTGAGACGACTTCAATCCCGATTGGGCCCACCTGGTTGCACTGCATGCGGTCGAAGGGAGCCCGAGCCGAAGAATGCACACTCACCTGTTCGCCATTGATGACAACACTGAACGAAGCATCCATGATGTGACGATTTGGATACAGACCCATGGCAGCGGCGAAAAATATCGCTCCGTCCTTGCTGTAACCATTGAAGAAATAGCGGTCGTAATGTCCAGGGTCGCCACTTTCAGGGTGCGCGACTGGCTCAGAGGTTTGATGAATCGGGTAGTCGTCAAACGAAGTGATCATTTATGTGACCGTAGCCACTTCGGGTAGTGGGAACCTAAGTGGGTGAGTCTTGGTCTCAGGGCTACTGTTCATGTTGTGCCGCAACTTTCTGGAAAGTCCTACAGAATTGTTTGCGGAACAGCCCTTGGCTCACTGTGCGTCATCGTCTTCACTGGGGCTCTCGTTCGTTTGACGAACTCTGGGCTTGGGTGTGCCGACTGGCCCAACTGCAATAGCACTCGATTCGTGGATGTTTCATCGAGCCACACAGCCATCGAACAGTTGAATCGGCTTTTCACTGGAGTGGTGTCGTTCAGTGTGATGGCAGCAGTACTTCTTTCTCACCTGCGTCGCCCACGCCGCAAGGACCTTGTGTGGCTGTCCTGGAGTTTGGTTGCGGGCGTTGCCGCTCAGATCATTATCGGCGGCATTGTTGTCCTGACTGGACTAAACCCTTTCGCAAACATGGCTCACTTCCTTGTGTCAATGGTTCTCATTGCTTGCTCGTTTGTGTTGTTTCGTCGTAGTGGCACGGAGATTCCCGTTTCCTATTTCCGCCAGGTCCCATCACAATGTAAAAGGTCAATGTGGTGCATTGGCTTCCTGGGAGCGTTGGCAATTGTGACCGGAACAGTGGTGACGGCAACAGGTCCTCATGCTGGGGACGAGAATGCTGTGCGTTTTGGATTTGCTCTCACTTCAGTCGCACGTTTTCACAGTGTTTCTGTCATTGCACTGGTGGTCACTCTTGTTGTCGTAGCAATTCGATTTCGGTCGTCGGGCGCATCAAAAGATGACAACGAAGCAATGTCGACTTTGCTGCTTGTCGCGGTTTTACAGGGAGCAATTGGCTATACCCAATATTTCACTGGGGTACCCGTCGTGCTCGTCGGAGCTCACATCATCGGTGCGATCGGACTCTTCTTGGCAATCTGCAACCTTCTAGTGGCACCAAGGGATCCGTTGACTATCGAGATAGACGGACCTGCATACTGACCTCAAAAGGCTTGCTAGTTTTCTGACATGGCAAACGACGAAGTTCTTTTAGAAGTATCAGACCACATTGGGACCATCACCCTGAATGCGCCCGGGCGTATGAACACCATTTCGGGTCAAATGTTGGAGTTGTTGTCGAAAAAGCTTTTGGAAGCCGACACGAATCCCGATGTCCGTTGCATCATCCTGACGGGTGCAGGTCGGGCATTCTGTGCAGGTCTGGATCTTGGATCACAGGCAGGAAAGACCGAATCTTTAGGAGTTCTCGACAACACGGAAGCAAACATGGTGGAGTTCGATCTTCGTGAAGCTCCGCCGATTGTGCTTCACGGCATAGATACTCCAGTGGTGTGCGCGCTGAACGGCGGAGCCGCTGGTTATGGACTCGATATTGCTCTCGGCTGCGATATTCGCATTGCGGCCGATAACGCGAAGATGGCTCCAGGTTTCGCGAAGAGGGGAATCCTTCCTGAAAGTGGAGGAACATGGCTTCTTCCACGAATCGTGGGGTACGCGCGTGCAGCAGAGATTGCATTCACCGGCCGCACACTCTTGGCTGATGAATGCTTGGAATTGGGTCTCGTCAATTCGGTAGTGCCCGCTGACCAACTAATGGATGCTGCGCGGGAGATGGCTGGAGAAATCGCTGCTAATGCTCCGCTAGCGGTGCGTGCGATCAAGCGCATGATGCGTGCCGCAGAGACAGAAACATTTGAACAGAACGTCCACCACGTGTTCTTGCAGTTACTTCCTCTCTTCAGAACGAAGGACTTTAAGGAAGGTGTGGCGGCTTTCATTGAAAAGCGTCCGCCCAACTTCATCGGTCGATAGTTCCACGTGACAAATAGCGAGGCCTTGGAACTTCTTGGCATTCCAAAAGGCTCTTCTCCTGATGAGATTCGTCGCGCTTGGCGCCTCAAGAGTCTTGAATTTCATCCAGACACAGGCGGCACGAATGAATCCATGATTCACCTCAATCTTGCTTTAGATGTTGCCTTAGCTGATTCGGCGAAAGATGAAGTGATCGACTCCTTAAGAGCCAATCGTCCAATTTCTACACATGTGGCATTTCAAATTCGACGGGACACATCATCATTCACAGTGAACGTCTTACCAGTTGAGTGTTGGCATGCATTGGAAGTTGTTGCCGCATCGTGTGGACCGACGATCCAGGACGACCCGCCATATCTTTTGGAATTCCTTCTTCACGATTCATCTCTTCCATCAACCAGAAATGGATGGTGCAGATGCGAGTGCGTTCCCGAAGCGGGGGCAACGACAGTTCACCTGACAGTGGGAAGTTCATCAAATTTGGAGTTGCCAAATATTGATGATGTTCGCGATTATTTAGTGGAACAACTGAACCTGATTGATTGGCCTGATTAGCGAAGCGCAGCTGCCTTCATCAAACGGTCGTTAATTGCAATTCCCAGACCTTCAGGATGTGCCCGAACTGCAATGAGAACATCTATCCGGTCGTCATCGGCGCGTCGTAATTCGCTGTAGAGATTCTCTGCAAATTCAAGAACGTTCGGAATATGCAGGATCCTCTTTGTTGTTCCAGCGGGCATATCTATCGATAGTTGCTCGGCCTCTTCGATTGATTCGGCAAGGATCACTTTTGCATCGGGGGCATAGTGCGATTCCAGCATGCCCGGAGCACGAGATGGGCCAGAGGAACTTCCGAGAGTGCGTTTGGCGACCCTCGAGATTTCGGACTCTGAAATATTTCCTGGTCTCAAAATCTGAAACTCTTGCGTGCATTCAACAATTGTTGATTCGACTCCGACATCACTGCGTCCGCCGTCTAAGACAAGGTCGACTTCGTTTCCTAGATCTGCAACGACATGCATTGCCGATGTGGGACTGACTTTTCCGAAACGATTCGCTGAAGGGGCAACAACACCGTCGTTAACTTTCTCTAGAAGGTCTTGGGCCATCTGATGATTTGGTACCCGAATCGCAACGGTGTCTCTTCCGCCTGTCACCCAATCGGGCACGAGAGAAGTTCGTGGGACGAGAAGAGTGAGAGGTCCTGGCCAAAATTCATGGGCGAGAACTAATGCAGTTTCGTCAAAGTGGCCCCACTGCGTGAAGTCAGCAGACCTTGACAAGTGAATGATGAGTGGATGGTTTCGCGGCCGACCCTTGGTGTCAAAAATTCTGTGCACTGCCATTTCATTCGTGGCCAGTGCTGCCAGTCCGTACACAGTCTCCGTTGGTAATCCAATAATTCCGCCGTTTCGAAGGACTTCTGCGGCCAGGTCGACATCGGTGGAAATGCCAAAACTTGTCATGCGAAGAATTCGAGAATCTGGTCAATAAATGAAAAAGAATCTGGGGTTGAGAAATGATCCGTGTTCTTCAAGACAACTAGGCGACCATTTGGAAATGAATCGGCCAATTTCGATGCGGGGAACGTGAAGTCTCTGTCACCGATCACTACCAAAACCTCATTGTTGATTCCAGCGAGCGCCTGTGCGTCAATGGGCTCCGATGGGGGACGCTTCATGATGGCAGTCAGCGCATTGAGATCATTCCCGGGCTGATTGCCATAGTGCGCAAACATTCGACCCAGGTCATCACCGTCAGCGAGTCTTCCTTCTAAAGCGTCGATAATTCTCTTGTTCCCGTCGGGAGCTGATGGAGAGAAAACTCCGTCACCAATTCCAGCCAAGATGACTTTGCCGAATCGTTCAGGCTGGTCGATGAGGGCTCGGAGAATGGTGAGAGCTCCGAGGGAGAATCCGACCGCATCAATGACCGGGCTTTCAGCTGGCAAGTGTTCCAAGAACCACTGAGGCAGTTGGGTATAGGCCTCGGGGTCCGAGGGCTTGTCCTGGTCTGCGTGACCGAGCAGATTGAAGGGGAGAACCGTTCGGCCGATGTCCTCCAGAAGGGCGTCAATTCCGGGTTTTTGCCACGTGTCTCGGAAACTGCCTGCCCAGCCATGGACCAAAACGATGGGATTGTTCTCGGATGAACTCATGTGGAAAGGGTAGTCTCGTGACGCCCTATGCGCTTCTTACAGCAGACCCCTGCACACGACCTGACATACAACGACGTCTTCATGGTTCCGTCCATGTCGAACGTTGCATCCAGGCTCGATGTTGACCTCAGTACAGCCGATCAGATCGGAACCAATATCCCCATCGTGGTGTCCAACATGACTGCAGTGGCTGGTCGCCGCATGGCAGAAACAGTTGCTCGTCGTGGTGGTCTAGTTGTCCTTCCACAAGACATTCCTCTCGACATCATCGAGACAGTTGTCCAGCATGTGAAGTCACGCCATCCAATTTTCGAGACCCCAATTACCTTGGCCCCTGAAGACACACTGGGAGAGGCAATCAGTCTCATTCATAAGCGTGCACATGGTGCAGTCATCGTGGTTGATCCCGATAATCGTCCTCTCGGTATTTTCACGGAACATGACGCCGCTGGGTTCGACAGATTTACACAGCTGAAGAATGTCATGAACCTCGACATGGTGTGTTTCCGTGACACCCAGTCGGTCTCAGAGATTCATGACGCTCTTGTTGAGCAGCGTCTCTCCTTCGCTCCCGTCATTGATAGCAATGGCGTGCTTGTCGGAGCCATCACTCGTAAGGGTGCCTTGCGGTCCACGATCTATAAGCCAGCGTTGAATGCACGTGGTGAGTTCCTAACGTCGGTTGCGGTTGGTATTAACGGTGATCCTGCTCAGCGCGCACGCGACTTGGTAGCACTCGGAGTAGATGTCCTTGTCATCGACACGGCTCATGGACATCAAGCTTCAATGATCCGCGCTATCGAAGCTGTCCGTGGCGCTGCGCCTGGCGTACCTATTGTTGCTGGCAACGTTGTCACTCGAGACGGAACACGCGACCTGATTAACGCTGGTGCTGACATCATCAAGGTCGGCGTTGGTCCGGGAGCCATGTGCACCACTCGAATGATGACTGGCGTTGGACGACCTCAATTCTCCGCAGTTCTTGAAAGTGCTGAAGTGGCTCGTTCGATGGGTAAACATGTGTGGGCTGATGGTGGAGTTCGTTACCCACGTGACGTCGCACTTGCAGTTGCTGCAGGTGCTTCGAGCGTGATGTTCGGTTCTTGGTTGGCTGGAACTTACGAATCAGCCGCAGACACACTCCGTGACACCGAAGGACGCCTCTACAAAGAGAGTTTCGGAATGGCTTCGAACCGTGCAGTGAAGAATCGCACGCGCACTGAAACCGCTTTCGAACGCGCCAAGAAGGAACTGTTCGAAGAAGGAATCAGTTCTTCACGTATGTACCTCGACTCACAGCGTCCCGGAGTTGAAGACATCATCGATCAAATCGTTGCGGGTCTTCGTTCCTCTTGCACATATGCAGGTGCTGCGAGTTTGGAAGAATTCCACGACCGTGCCGTCGTTGGAGTCCAAAGCTCAGCCGGGTACGACGAAGGTCGTCCCCTTGGTACTAGCTGGTAACAGTTGACAGTCATTGCAATCGATGGGCCTGCAGGAGCAGGAAAATCGACCGTTGCGAAGTTGGTAGCGCAGGCTTCAGGGCTCCCATACCTTGATACGGGTGCCATGTATCGGTGTATTGCTCTTCAAACAATTCGCGACAACGTTGACCCGTCGAATGAATCCCTTGTCGGTTCTCTTGCTGATGCTGCGTCTATTGCTGTTGAAGGTTCGCAGTCTTTTCTGAACGGAGAAGATGTTTCTGATTTGATTCGAACACCTGACATTGCATCGATTGTCAGTGTCATCGCCACACATTCTCCAGTTCGTACCGCCATGCGTCATCAACAGCAACGTTGGATTGCATCTCATGGTGGCGGCGTCGTGGAAGGCCGTGACATAGGAACCGTTGTTTTTCCTAATGCGGAAGTGAAGATCTATCTCACAGCTTCTCCTGAAGAGCGTGCAGCTCGTCGCGTTGGTCAAAGCGGTGGAGATATTTCCTCTGTTGCAGCAAACATTGCTGAACGAGACCGGATCGATTCAGAGCGCACCGACTCTCCGTTGCGACCAGCGAGCGATGCGATCCTTGTCGATTCCACTGGACTCGATGTGTCTGAAGTCGTGTCAATCATTATTGGTCATTATCAAAGGTCACAGGTGTAGTTCATGGCTGAAGTTGAAACCCATATGGCGGGCAATTCTGTCCTCAGCCGCATTTTCTACACTTTGATTCGAGGTCTCGTTGTCGCCATCAGTGTTGGTTATACGCGCACCCACATCGTTGGCAAGCACAATGTGCCGAAGACTGGCGCTTTTTTGTTGGCTCCCATTCATCGTTCCAATATCGACACACCGCTTGCGGCAGCAGTGACATCTCGTCGTATGCGATTTATGGGTAAAGATTCCATCTGGAAGTTCAAGCCCATTGGATGGATTATTTCCTCACTTGGCGCATTCCCCGTGACTCGTGGCTCCGCAGACCGTGAAGCGCTGAAACGATGCATCACCGTTCTGGAGTCGGGTGAACCACTGGTGCTTTTCCCTGAGGGAACTCGTCAAACTGGCCCTGTCGTGCAACCACTATTCGATGGCGCTGCATATGTGGCAGTGAAAGCAGGAGTCCCAATTATCCCTGTTGGCATCGGCGGTTCTGAAGGGGTCATGCCAAAAGGTTCCAAGATGATTTACCCGCGTAAGTGCGTTCTTGTTGTTGGAGAACCAATCGTGGCAGAAGCTGACGAATCCGGACGCATTCCACGATCAGCTGTCAAGGATGTCACCGTCAAACTCGCTTCAGAATTGCAACGTTTATTTGATGAGGCTCAGCAGTTGGCTGGCACACCGAATACGTATTAGATCATTAGGAAATGCGCCATCAACGCAACGAGATGTTGCGGATCTTCTGCTCCACACATTTCTCGTGCGGAGTGCATCGATAGTTGTGGCACTCCGATGTCAATCGCTTCGATTCCCAAACGAGTGGACGTAATCGGACCAATTGTTGACCCACATGGCATGTTGTTGCGACTCACAAAGGTTTGAAGAGGAGTAGCTGCTTGCTGCGCAATCGAGCGAAGGTGTGCAGCCCCTCGCGCGGTCGTTGCGTAACGCTGATTTCCATTTAACTTGAGCGCAGGACCGGCATTCACTCGCGGTCCATGTCTTGGATCGTGGCGTTCTTGATAATTCGGATGTACAGCATGAGCATTATCTGCGGACAAGCACCACGAACTCTTGACGACATCATGTCGTGATGCGCTTGGAACTTCATGGGACTCGAGAATTCGGTTCACAACGGTTTCAAGGAGAGGTCCACCAGCACCCGTGACGCTCTCTGACCCGACTTCTTCATGATCATTAAGAACAACAACCAGGTTGAACTCACTGTCGACTGCCTTGAGCGCTTCGATCGCCGCCCAGCAAGAGAGTTGATTATCAAGTCGTGCACTAACAATGAGGGAGTCGTCGGCGCCCAGCACAGAACCTGGAGTCACGTCGAACAGATGAGCGTCATACGAGACGATGTCGTCACGGCCGGTCTTTTGCTGGAGCCAAGAAGAAAAGTGTGGCGCATTGGTTCCCCACACAGGGACAGTGTGCAGGTGTTTGTCCAAGAGCAACCCACGATCAGAGATTTCTCTGTCCAAGTGAATGGCTAATTGTGGAACACGCGCAATTGCGGAAAATTCTGAAAATAATTGAACGGAGCCATCGGCACACACGACTCGACCAGCAATACCGAGATCTCGATCAAGCCATGAGTTCAAAAGAACGCCGCCGTATATCTCAATGCCCAATTGAGACCAGCCAGCAGTGCTGATATCTGGGTTGGGTTGAATACGAAGATTGGGGGAGTCTGTGTGAGCACCAATGATGCGCAATGGAGCTTTCTTGTCACCTAATGACCAAGCAATGATTGCTCCATCCTGAACAAGGAATCCGCGACGATGCAGCTCTTGTCCTAGGGAAGTTTGTTCAGTGAAGCCTTGAGACACCAGTTGCTGTTGGGTGGTGTCAACGACATGAAATGGAGTGGGGGATTTATCAATCCACTTCAATAACGATGAGATGTGTGAATTACCCATGGAATAAACCGATGGGTAAACCAGTGCCACGCAAATGCGCTGTTTCATTTACGGAAAGAATGCTTCGGTGACCAGACGACGAGGCAGCAATCCGATGAATGGATGTGTAGTTCGGATAAAAGAACTGCCCACTATCCAGACCCAGCACTTTTGAGAGAAATTCGTTGATGACGCCGCCATGACAGGTCACGACAACACGTTTTCCTCTGTTGTCATTGATGATTTTGTTCAAGGAATCGTTTACCCGGGTTGTGAACTCTTCGGTGGGCTCATCGCTACCGAAACCGCCGTTCACCATTTCTTGCCAACGCGGATCGTTGTTGGCCTTCAACTCTTCGACGGGGATGTACTCATTTGAATGTTGGTCAAACTCGGCCACTCCATCAACAACAATCGGAGTCATTCCCTTCAGTCGAGCGAGTGGCTCCGCTGTTTGCATTGCACGTTTCATTGGGCTCGTATACAAAGCATCGATGTGTTCGAGAGCCATGTACTCGGCAAAGTGCTTTGCTTGTGCATGACCATCTACTGAAAGTTCAGGGTCGGCGGGGCCATCAACAACTTCTCGTCGTTGGGGCAGGGCATGTCGTACAAGTATCAGTTCCACTGATGTGAAATGATAAAGCGATGTCGACAAGCGTCCCTCATTCAACGAATGATGGACTGACATTTATTGAAGAAGGACTTGAAAATGGTCCTCTCGTCGTCCTTATCCATGGCTCTCTTGACAGAGGGTCCGGAATGCTGCGCGTTTCGCGACACATTCAGAAACATGCCCGGGTGATTCGCTGGGACCGGCGCGGTTACGCAAAAAATAACGATCACAGTGGCCCGTTTACAGTCCCTGGCAACGTTGATGATCTTGTTCGAATCCTGAACGACCGTCCAGCAGTCGTAGTTGGTCATAGTTTTGGCGGCAACATCGCATTGGCGGCGGCGGCGCGACTGGGTGATCAAGTGCGCGCAGTGAGTACATACGAGACACCTTTGTCCTGGTTCGACTGGTGGCCTAGAAGCACTGCTGGGGCAGCCAGCCTTTCTGTCTCGCCAGATGAAGCCGCAGAAGCATTCATGATCCGATTGATCGGAAATCGACGATGGTCCGAACTACCGCAGCGAACGAAAGACGAACGCCGACGCGAAGGCCCCGCGCTCACCTCTGAACTGCAGTCGATTAGAGATTCTGCGCCGTGGACAGCGGACGAAATTTCATGCCCTGTTATTTGTGGCTATGGATCAAAAGGTCTGGATCATCACAAGAAGGGTGCGGTGTGGCTAGGGGAGCATCTCTCTCACGCACATTCCGTTGTCATCGAGGAAGCGGGTCACGGGGCCCCGAATTCACATGCCGAGGAGTTCGCTCGACTCCTGATTCATCCTCACTTGGTGAGTTGAGGCACCTGTACGGTCACATCTTGACCGAAGAATGTGCAAGAGATGCTGTTCGCAGTCTCCAGATTTGTCTCAGCCTTCACTTTGTTCACGCAGTCTGAAATTTCTGTGCGCTGTGAATAGCCAACAAGAGCGATGGCTACCAGAATGACCGTCGACACGATTCGTCCGACGATGCCGGAGATGACCTTCAGAAGCACCACGGCAACTAAAAGGGATGCTGCGGAAAGGCCCATGGCTGCGTTCTTCAGGGTGTCTGCGTCTGTTGCGGCGATAATCGTGCTCATTCCGCAACTTTAGGCTCATTTCTGCCCGTAGCGTTGTCTCTATGTCCGGCGCAGAATTCACCGTTGCCATCCTTGTGGGCGGAGACAGTTCTCGAATGGGTACCGATAAGGCATTGTTTGAAGTTGACGGTTCAGCAATGGCAGTACGTGTCGCTGAGGCTGCTCAGTCTTCTGGCGCAACCGAGATATTGATTGTCGGCGGAACCGCAGCCAAGGCCAAAAAGTTTCCGGGCGTTTGGAAGAAAGATCTGTATCCCGGCGAAGGACCGTTAGGTGGAGTCATCACAGCTTTGAAAGCTGCATCTCACGATTCTGTTGTTGTTCTGTCGTGCGACATGCCGTTTATCACTGACGCAGTGATATCTAGTCTCGTGCGAGCACTATCCGATGCACAGGCCACAGTCGGACGTACTGATCGCCTCAATTGGCTCTGTGCCGCATGGTCCAAGGAAGAGTGCTTAAAGACTTTGGAATCAGTGTGGAAGCGTAAAGAACGAGCAGTGCATCGTGCAGCAGTTCTTCTAGATGTCGCTGAAGTTCCGGTGCCCGCTGTTGCTGTTCGCAACATCAATACCCCAGCAGACCTTCTGGGCGACGGCGACACAACTAATCTTTAACAATGAGTTGGACCGAAATTTCCGTAACTGATTTAGTTGCAGTTGATTCCCCTTACGTTGTTGATGTCCGGGAAGTTGACGAATACACAGGCGGTCACGTTCCTGCCGCAATCAATGTCCCACTCAGCACGTTGGTGGACAGTTATTCAGTGATTTCTGCAGAACCCGTCATCTATGTCGTCTGTCAATTGGGCGGACGCAGTGCAAGGGCGTGCGAATTTCTTTCAAACCTCTCCGAGTACGACGGGGTGAAATTTGTGAATGTTGTAGGTGGAACTGCCGCCTGGATTCTTGAAGGCAATGAAGTGGTGTCTGGTGACCAACCGTCCTGAGATTACGTATGACTGGATCGATTCAAATTCAGATCTCATTGCTTTCACACAAGAGGCTTTGACCGAATCTCATTTCTATCTCGACACGGAATTTCATCGAGAGAAGACATACTTTCCTCAGCTGGCACTAGTTCAGATTGCGACGTCCAAAAGAACAGTCATCATTGATCCATTGATGGTTGATATGAAATTGCTGCGTCCGCTTTTTGATGGACCCGGCATGTGCGTGCTTCATGCTGCACAGCAAGATCTTGATGTCATGGCTCAAAGTTGCGGCTACATCCCTTCACGAATGCTTGACACCCAGTTGTGTGCGGGCTTCCTTGGTTATTCGCAACCTTCCCTTGCGTCTCTGTTGCAGTCGTACCTCAAGGTGATTGTTCCAAAGGGTGACCGTCTGACGGACTGGCTGAGACGCCCTCTGACAAACGATCAACTTCGTTATGCAGCATCCGACGTTGCTTACCTCGAAGAAATGTCCACGATTATTTTCAATGAACTTGAAGAACGCGGTCGCATGCAATGGGCTATTGATGCCTGCGAGGAATTGCGCACGCGACCAACTGGTCCTAATCCACCCGAGGATGCTTGGCTGCGTGTCAAAGATGTGCGCACCCTGAAGGGGCGTTCACGCTGGGTGGCTCAGTCCGTTGCTGAATGGCGCGAAAACCGCGCAATGGATCTTGATCTTCCTCCTCGTCATGTTCTGTCAGACATAGCAATTCTCGGAATCGCACAGAAGGCTCCTCGCACAGCGGAGGAGATGCTGCAGAGTCGAGGCGTTGATAATCGCCACGTCAACGGCCCACATGGCCGAGCATTGCTAGATGCCGTGAAAGAGGGCATTGACCGTTCCGCCGAGGGCGACCTTTCGTTCCCCTCACATGACGGAGACGACCTAGATAAGTCGATGCGTCCGGCAGCCACCCTGGTCTCTGCCTGGGTGACAGAACTCGCTCGTCAGAGCGATTTGGACGCCGGGCTCCTCGGCACCCGGAAGGACATCAATGATCTCCTCTCTGGGGCGCCGTATGCCCGAATGGGCGAGGGATGGCGAGCCGAGATTGTGGGGCACGACATTGAAGACCTCGTTGCGGGACGCAAGGCTCTCACTTTCACTAAAGAAAACGGTGGAAATGGCCTCCGGCTAGTTGATGTGCCGTCTTCCGAAGGCAATTGACGACTTTTCACCACCTACAGATGTAAACTCGTCAGGATTGTCCACACGGCCTTGTGCCACACACTGTTCGGAGACCGACCATGAAAAAAGGTCGACATCGCCGGTTCGAAGAAGCGCGCAAATTGAAGCAAGCAGGCCCTAGTGCCGCAGACCTCGGTTTCGGTGGTTCGGATCGTGAAAACCCAGCAGAGGACGACGAGTACGCAGCCATTGCGGAGCGCTACGGCGTGACCTTCGATGATGATGACGACGACTCGGACGACGATCTCTCCTAAAACCGTCCCCTGGACAGAAATTTGAACCCCCCATGAGTGCACTTCGCAATGTCGCTATGGTCGCGCACGTCGACCACGGCAAAACCACCCTTGTAGATACCCTGCTTCGGACCACCGGAGCTTTCGCAGCCCACCAGGCCGTCGTTGACCGTGTGATGGACTCCGACGCCCAAGAGCGCGAACGAGGCATCACGATTCTTGCCAAGGCTGCTCGAATCAACTTCAAGGACACCCTCATCAACTTGGTGGACACGCCAGGACACGCCGACTTCGGTGGCGAAGTTGAGCGCGCTCTTGCTCTGGTGGACGGCGTAGTTCTTCTTGTCGACGCGGCTGAAGGTCCATTGCCACAGACCCGCTACGTACTTTCCAAGGCACTTGGACTGGGTCTCCCTACGATTCTCGTGATCAACAAAGTTGACCGTGGCGATGCACGTCCGCAAGAGGTGCTCGAAGAAGTCGAACAGCTGTTCCTCGACTTGGCCACTAATGACGACCAACTGACTTTCCCCGTCATTTCTGCCGTCGCACGCGAAGGTCGTGCAATGCGCGGGATCGGAATGCCTCCCGCTGATGCTGACCTTTCGTGCTTGCTCGAAACGATCCTGGACACCATTCCAGCGCCTACTCATGACGCAACAGCGCCAATGACAGCTCTCGTTACCAACCTTGACGTTTCTGATTACTTGGGTCGTCTCGCCATCGGCCGAGTTCATAGTGGTGTCATGCACAAGGGCGACACCGTTGCTCTGTGGGGCAAAGATGGTGCACCTATTCGTCGCCGCATTGTTCAATTGAGCGTGTTCGACGGAATCGGTCGAACGGAAGTTGATGAGATTTCTGCTGGAGACCTTTTCGTTCTTGCGGGGATCGCCGAAGTTGAAGTAGGCGACACCGTGTCTGCCGTAGAGGTCACGACTCCGCTTCCACGTCTTGAAGTTGACGAACCAGTTATTCGTATGGCTTTCGGTGTCAATACTTCGCCGTATGCCGGACGTGAAGGAAAGTTCGTGACGAGCCGTCACCTTCGCGATCGTTTGAACAAGGAAATCCTCGGAAACGTTTCCATCAAGATCACCGATACAGATTCACCGGACGTCACCTCTGTCGCAGGTCGTGGTGAATTGCAGTTGGCTGTTCTTATTGAGAACATGCGCCGTGAAGGTTTCGAACTTCAAGTAGGTCGTCCAGAGGTAATTACCAAGGAAATCAATGGCAAGAAGCATGAGCCCCTTGAATCGGGTACATGTGACGTACCTGATGAATTCGTTGGCGTCATCACCCAGACACTTGCTCCACGTAAGGGTCGTGTCACTGAACTGCGCGCTGGTGACCCAGGTCGAACCATCGTGTGTTTTGAGGCCCCATCGCGTGGTCTCATTGGTTTCCGTTCGATGTTGATGACATCAACACGCGGCACCGCACTGTTGAACCAGACTCATGCTGGTTGGATGCCATGGGCTGGCGAATTGCCTCACCGTACCAACGGAGCAATGATCAGTGACCGCATGGGAACCACAACGGCATACGCGTTGGACAACCTTCAAAAGAGTGGCGAATTCTTCCTTGACCCAAGTACAGAGGTGTACGAGGGAATGGTTGTCGGCCAATCAGCTCGTAACGAAGAAATGGTTCTCAACGTGGTTCGCGCCAAGGAAAAGAACAACATTCGTACACACAGCCATGACGATGGTCCGAAGCTTGCTGCACCAATAATTCATACGCTGGAGACAGCAATTGAATGGATCGGCGATGACGAGTTAGTGGAAGTAACCCCAAAGAACATTCGTATCCGTAAGCGTTACCTCACTGTTGAGGATCGCCGCCGTCAAACGAAGGGCAAGTAGTTCTTTAACTACTTCTTTTTGGTGCGTTTGCGTACAGCCGGGTGGGGCAGTGGAACCGCTGTTGGACGCTTTAATTGCTTCACCATGAGGGCGTAGCTTTCCTTGCCCATGATCTCTGTGAGTTCATCTTTGAAGAACACATAAGCAGGGTCTTTCCCAACGAATGCGTCTGCAGACTCAGTACACCACCAATGGAAGTCATCTCCGCCTTCGCCCCAGTCGCGACGCTTCCATTCACGAATGGTTGAGACCACGTAACCGCCATCTTCGATGTGCTCTTCAAGTCTTACTGGCACCTGCCAACAAACATCCGGTTTCCAGTCCATGTGACGTTCACCAGCTTCAACAGCCGCAATATGGAATGCGCAGCCAGTGCCACCTTCGAACCCTGGAGGGTTGTGGAAGATGCAAGCACCCTTGACCACTGAAGTCTTCTTGCTTCCATCTATTTCTGTCATGAACCATTTGTTGTCACGACCTTTGTCGAAATGCTTCCAATGGCGTGGTTCAAGCCTCTTTACAAATTTCTTGACAGACTTCAAATCCTTGTCATCGAGGAAATGGGCGCCGAATGAACAACAGCCCTGCATTAGTTCCGGCGTCGGATCATCATGGACGCCTTGGCAGCCCTCGCCATAAATGCATTTGTAGTTTGAACGCAAGAACGTTGCGTCAATCATCCAAGTACGAAGCTCATCTGGGTCTTCGAAACTAATCCAATCGCGGGGTTCTTCTTCACGTAGCACGACTACACGCTACGCCATGACCCCCACTCATACATTCATCCACCTGGCTATGGCAGAGTTAACAGTTGAACAGGGGATGAACAATGGACGATGTCGAATCAATCATTAGTCAATTGGAGGGAATCTCAGAACGTCTTAACGATGTTGCAATGAGTCTTATTTCCGATGCGATTGAGCAGGGTGAAACGACAAGACCAGCACTCGAGAAGAGAGTCTCACAAGCTCGACGGGCTGTAGATAAGGCCGTCATGCACCTCAAGCATGATTAGTACTTGTTCAGTGCATCGATGAGGGGTCGCACAGATGCAAAACCTTTTCCAGAGTATTGCAAGGCAATCCGGGTGAGTTCTACGTGGTCCGAATCGCGTCTCTCGGCTTCCGTGGCTGCAGTCTGAATGACCATTCCATCATTCGCTAGGTAGGCGAATTCCGAAGCAATGGCAGCGAAGTCTCCATCAGGAATCCTTCGATGAATTCGAAGATGCATCACTCCATCCACAAATCGAATGGAGTGGTAATTGGCATAAAAGCCAACTATCTCGTCAACGGCCTCTTCGATTGAATCGGCGATTCTGTACAACGTGCGATCATTCTCTGAGATAAGACCATGTTCCCGTAGTAACGGTTCCATCGTGTTCATGAGTGGAGTCCAGAAAGGGTCACCTGGAATCTCAAGAAAAACTATGGGAACCGGAACCGATTTCGCCGTTTGAGCAAGAGTGAGTAATTCAAAAGTCTCATCGAGGGTGCCGAATCCGCCCGGCATACAGAGAAACGCCTGGGACTCTTTCACCAGCATCAGTTTGCGCGTAAAGAAATAGCGCATGCTGACGTATTTGTCGTCACCAGCAATGACTGAGTTTGCACCGGTCTCAAATGGGAGACGAATGGAGACTCCGATGGACTTTTCTCGACCTGCTCCTAACATTCCGGCTTCCATGATTCCTGGGCCCGCTCCCGTGACCACCATGTATCCCGCATCTGCAAGTGAACGTGCAGTCCGTGCTGTCAATGCATAAATGGGGTTATCGGGCGTGGTGCGAGCAGAGCCAAATATGGTGACTTTCGGTTGGTCTCGATACGGGGCAAACATGTCGAAAGCACGGGTCATTTCCTCAAGAGTGGTGCTTGCAATTTTCACATCAAGAGACGAAGCATTGCTCTCGATGAGATCAGCCGCTGCATTCAACAATCGTTGAAACATTCTTTTGTCTGAGGGGGAGTGCTGTGACTCAGCCAACGACTTTGTGATGCGCTCCACTGGATCACCGTCGTTGAACTTCTTTGACATGGGGTCAGCCTAGAGAGGCGGCCTTTTGATTTAAAGCGTCAACTAGCTCATCAAAACTCTTGATAAATGACGCGACGCCCTCGTGTTCAAGCTTTTCTGCAATCTTGTCAACATCGATGCCATAACTGTCAAGAGAGTTCCACAGTTCATTTGCATCAGACACGTTCATGTCAATTGTGCGTGCAGGAGTTCCATGATCTGCATAGGCAATCAGAGTTGGCTCTGGAATCGTGTTGACGGTCATCGGACCAATCAATTCATCGATGTACAACGTGTCGGGATATGACGGATTCTTTGTGGACGTCGAAGCCCACAGCGGTCTCTGCACGGAGGCCCCGAGCGCTGAGAGCTTCTCCCATCGTTCGCCTGAAAAAGACTGTTGAAAACGGACATACGCCAAACGTGCTTGCGCGATGGCAGCCTTTCCGCACAAAGCGAGAGCATCGGATGAACCATTTGCATTCAGTAAACCATCAATATCGTTATCAACACGACTGATGAAGAAACTGGCAACACTCTGGATACCAGAGATCGCAAGACCATTGGCAACGCGAGTCTCTAAACCTCTGATGTATGCATTCATCACTTGTTGATACCGGTCAAGGCTGAATATCAACGTGACATTGACATTGCGTCCTTCGGCAATCATTTGCTCAATAGCAGGCAATCCTTCTTCCGTTGCAGGAATTTTGATCATGACATTCGGCCGATTGATTCGCTCATGCAATTCTCGCGCCGCCGTCAATGTCTGCGCACCATCACGGGCCAATCGCGGATCAACTTCAACACTGACGAATCCATCAAGTCCCGAAGATTCAGAATACAAATCGGCAAAAACATCCAAAGCGTCATTGATGTCTTTGATAACCATTGACCAATACGCATCAATGGGCGATGCGCCTTTAGCTATCTCTTCAGTGAATTGTTTGTCATAGTCGGCCGAGCCCTGAATGGCCTTTTGAAAAATCGTTGGGTTTGAAGTCAGGCCTCGTACTCCTGAGGCAATGAGCTCCGCTAATTTCCCAGAGGTGATGTAGCTGCGTTGCAAATTGTCTAACCACGGACTTTGTCCATGTTCATCAAATGTGCGACGCAGAATGTCGCTCACTGTGCCAGCGCTGCTTTCACCGTTGCAGCAACATTGGATGCTGAAATTCCCAACTTCTCCATGACGACGTTGCCAGGGGCGCTAGCTCCAAAGCGGTCAATGCCAATGCTGTGTGTGGCGATTGCTGCCCAACCGAATGTCGAGCCAGCTTCAACGCTGATGCGGGGGAGAGACGACGGAATAATCTCATTGCGCTGCTTGGCTGACAATGACAAGAATCGGTCCCACGATGGGAGCGAAACGACGTTGACCGAAACCCCCTCAGTTTCGAGGAGAGCAGCAGCTTCGAGCGCAGTGCCTACCTCTGAACCTGTACCGATAATTGTTGCGACGGGGGAGCCGACACTCTTGATGACTGCAGCTCCAGGTGCAACAGCAGAACCGTCAGTAACGGAAGGCACATTCTGACGACTCAAAATGATTGCAGTAGGGCCATCGTGTGTGACGGCGGTGAGCCATGCATGTGCGGTTTCGTTCGGGTCCGCTGGTCGAATGACCTGCAGACCGGGAATGGATCGAAGAGAAGACAAATGCTCGATGGGCTGATGGGTTGGCCCATCTTCACCCACGCCGACAGAGTCATGACTAAACACAAACACGCAACGCGCACGTGAGAGAGCAGCAAGGCGGATTGATGGCCGCATGTAATCGGCAAACACAAAGAAGGTGCCGCCCACGGGGATGACGCCGCCATGCAGCGCCATGCCAACCATGGCTGCTCCCATTGCATGCTCGCGAATGCCGTAGTACACCTGCTTGCCTGAGGGATTGCTTGACGAGAAACCAGATGTTGCCGACAGCTTTGCACCGGTATTACCAGTGAGGTCCGCCGCACCTGCGATGACATGCGGCAGAACAGCATCAGTCGCCTCGAGAACTTTTTGAAATGCCTGACGCGTCGCAAGATTTGTTGACTCGTCATATTTCGGAAGAGCAGCAGCCACTGTGTCTACATCAACAGTCGAGTGTTGTGCAGTAAGAGCGGACATAGTCGCGGCCGGCACTTTGGACTCCCAAGCAAGACGTGCTTCGGCTCCACGGCTCTGCATGTGGGCGCGATACGAATTCACTAACTCTTCTGGAGCCCAGAACGGTTCGTCAGGAATTCCCATCACCTTTTTGGCAGATGTAACAAGTTCGGCTGTAAACGGATTTCCATGAGCCTCGTGCTTGTCCGTCATTTCAGGCGAAGGAAAACCAATGTGTGTTCGCAAGACAACCATGGTTGGGGCACCGACATGATTCTTTGCTGCCAACAGCGCCTTCTCGATGGCGTCACAGTCTTCGGCGATTTCTCCTGCTTCAATCACATTCCAGCCGTATGAGCGGAAACGTGCTGGCACATCATCAGTGCACGTGAGGTCAGTAGAACCGTCAATGGTGATCTTGTTGTCATCGAAGACGCACACAAGATGGTCGAGCTTCAGGTGGCCGGCAAGGGATGCGGCTTCATGGCTGATTCCCTCCATCAAACAACCGTCTCCGACAATTACATATGTGTGGTGATCGACTGCGTCTGCGCCATGAACCGAACGCAAATGGGATTCTGCAATTGCCATTCCCACAGCATTCGCAAAGCCCTGACCCAATGGGCCTGTAGTTACTTCAACACCACTCGTGTGTCCAACTTCAGGATGTCCAGGAGTTG
The DNA here is from genome assembly GCA_041175365.1 of Actinomycetota bacterium. Lineage (GTDB taxonomy): Bacteria > Actinomycetota > Acidimicrobiia > Acidimicrobiales > Ilumatobacteraceae > UBA2093. The sequence goes on from JBEDFA010000100.1 coordinate 46,749, forward strand.
CAGAATCCCACTGACGGAAATTCTTCAGATCATCAAGACTGAGACCCCAACCACCGAGATACAGCATGGAGTACTGAAGAATCGAAGCATGTCCATTTGAAAGGATGAAACGGTCACGATTCATCCACTGTGGAGCAGATGGATCGTGATTCATGATGCGGCTGTACAGAACATGCGCAAGAGGCGCTAAGGACATCGCAGTTCCTTGGTGGCCACTCTTCGCCTTTAACGGAGCATCAAGAGCGATTCCGCGAATGAGTGCAATTGCTTGTTGGTCTTGTTCAGCAGTCAGTTTGTTAGCCACGTAGAGACACTAATCGGCTCCGTGTCCTCACCACGTGGAGAGAATCATCAAAGGCAACCAAATCAGCGGCCTGGCCGACTGCCACGACGCCCACGTCGTGAAGGCCGACTGCCTTCGCTGGAGTTGATGTGGCAGACCTCAATGCGTCTTCAAGAGGAATGTGGGCGTCCTGCACTACACGCCGAACACATTCAGAGAGGGAAGTCGAACTTCCAGCCAAGGTTCCATCTGGCATCCGAGGGGCTCCGTCTTTCAGGCTCACCTCTCGCTTGGTTGCCCACGGCGTGAGCCAACCCACAGAATCCGACACCAAACAGATCCGTTCGCTTCCTTTACTGCGAAACGCCAATGCAACCGCTTGTGGCGAGACATGGACCATGTCGCCAATGACACCCGAGTACACGCCGTCGTCCACCAATGCGTGCAAGGCCAGACCAGTTTCACGGTGATGAACGCCGCTCATTCCGTTGAAAAGGTGCGTCACCAAAGAAGCTCCTGCTGAACGAGCAGAGGTCCATTGAGCATCAGTGGGTCGTGAATGACCAATTGACACAGCAATGTTTCTTTCGCACAAAGACTGGACTGCAATGTCGATGTCATGTTGCTCAGCCGCAATGGTCATCAAGCGCACGCTGGTCGGCAATTGGGAAACCCATTCTCCATCGAAGGGGATAATCCAATCGGGGCGATGTGCACCGGGAGCTTGACCAAGAAAGGGTCCTTCAACATGAAGGCCCACACAGCCCGCAATCGCACCGCTTTGCATCGCTGTAGTGATGCGATCTATTGACTCGGAGAGATCGGTAAGTGGGGCAGTGGTGATTGTCGCAAGCCAAGAAGTTGTTCCAAGTGATTCCAGTCGCGCACCCAACAACCTCAACTCGTCGGGGGTTGCACGAGCCACGTCCACTGACTCAAATCCGTTCATCTGAATATCAACCAAACCGGGAGAGATCAGATAATGGTCAGCATCTCCGACAAATGGCTCAAGGGAGGACACAACTCCGTCTTCGAAGACGATGCGGTGCGGTCCCAACAGATTGATGCCATCAAAAAATCTCTGGCATGTGAGCGACTCGGACATCGTCACAGATTAGTTCTCTGTTAGAGGGCACCATCTCGTGCGGCGCGGGTCAAGCGAACATCTGTAAATCGAAGGGTTGCAAGCTTCAAGGTTTTCAGAGAGCTAATGACCCACCAGCCAGGATCGATCTGGCCACGACGATGCGAAAGTCGTGGCGATGATGGCGCGGCGTGGTGATTGTTATGAAGCCCCTCACCCATGGTGAGAAATGCCAGCCATTGCAGATTTGTTGCGTTATTTGCATATGGACGACGTCCGAAATGATGACCAAGCGCATTTACGCCTGCGTTAACAGCCAAATAGACATTGGCGTGGATAAACGCTGCAAGCAATCCAGTCCACGGTCCTAAAACAACCATCAAGATCGCAATACCTGTGATGAGACCAGTCTTGTTATGACCAAAGAAGAGTCGATCCCACTTGTCATCAGGTAAGTCTTTCGCATACTTCGTAATGATGCTTTTGTCAGCGAGAGCTTCTCGGTACAGCATCACGTTGCCCTTCTGCACTCGCTTCCACCCCAGCAAAACTGGCGAATGCGGGTCACCCTCTTCGTCAGTGAATGCATGATGCTTGCGATGCACTGCCACCCATTCCTTTGGCTTGATACCAGTGCTCAACCAGATCAGTGCACGAAAGACCCAGGCAACAGCAGGGTGAACTGTCAATGCACGATGGCTCAGCGACCGATGCAGATACACAGTGGTGCAGGTGTTGGCCACCGTGGTGACAATCGCAGCAGCGATGAATGCGACGAGAATTGAAGACAGGACTGAACTCATGTGTTCACCATAACCCACTACCTACTGGTAGGTAGGCAGTAACGGAGATATCTTGTATGGGTGTCCGACGCCACTCCCGCCGAAACAACTCGATCCACTCGGGACCAGATTCTGGATGAGGCACTTAAATGCTTCGCAGAAAAGGGCTACGAGGGCACCTCTTTGAACGACATTGCTGCTGGAGTCGGTATTCGTCGCCCGAGTCTGTTGCATCATTTCGCAAGTAAAGAAGCTCTCTATGGAGACGTCTTTGAAAAACTTCTCTCGGACTGGCTGGAACGTCTCGACATCGCCATTGCGACACCAGCAGTGGGATGGGAAAAATCTGAACTCGTACTTCGCGCTTGCCTTGATCTGTTCGCCGAAACGCCTGACTACGTCCGAATCATGAGACGTGAAGCACTTGATGGAGGAATCCACTTGGGCATTGATCTCTCAGGGGTGCTTCGACCATTCTTTGACAGCGCCGTCCAATATCTCGAGGGCCAGATGGACCAGGGAGTTTTCACGAGGCTCGACGCTCGCCACTTGCTGATTACCGGATACGGGGCCATCTTGACGTACTTCTCCGATGCTCCGTTCGTCGACGGGCTGATTGACGACAATGCCATGAACGCAAAAAATATCGGCGCACACCAAGAGCACGTCATCAGCTTTTTTAGGTCAGCGTTGCTGAAGTCCTAACAACGATAAGAATTGGTCTACCGTCGTGTGCATGGCAGTTTTCCAGCACAATGGTCGCAACATCGGGTATTCCGTATCAGGAGAAGGACCAGCGATTCTGGCCTTTCACGGCACGACACAAGCTGGAAATGCATGGGACCAAGTGCGTGACTCCTGCACCGAATCGCGCACCTGGATTGTTTTTGAATTTCCTGGCTCCGGCGAATCCGACATGCCAGAGAATCCCATCGAACTTGATGATTTGATTGACAACTCCGCCGCGTTGATGTCGCACCTTGGACATGAGAAATTCCATGTCATTGGATATTCACTCGGAGCTGTGTGCGCACTTCACATGTCTGCGCGCCACGCTCAACGCGTACTGACAGTGACATCGCTGTGTGGTTGGTCTCAGAGCGATGCACGGATGCGTGGAACATTCGATTTATGGCGTCGCCTTTTAGCGATTAGTCCTGAACTGTTTATTCGTTACGCACTTGTCGATGGCTACACCGCGGGAACTCTCGAAGTGATTGAACCGATGTGGGAAGGTGCAGTCATGATGGCAGCATCAACCGTGCAGCCAGGATCGGACGCTCATCTAGAACTCGATATCCGAGTTGACATTGAAGATGATCTTTCAAAGATCTCCGCGCCTTGCCTCGTCCTTGGTGGACTAGAAGATCGATGGGTTGACATCTCTAAGTCACGACACATCGCTGCAACAGTTCCCAATGCTCGCTTAGTAGAGCTTCCTGCTGGACACCTTGTCATTGGGGAATTGGCGCCTCAAATAGGCGAACTTATTCAACTTCACACATCCTGAGGCCGTTTCACACGCCCTATGCGTGATGTTCTGACTACGGTATGTAGCCGTGTCTACTCAATCTTCTAACACCCTCTCCGAAGTCGCTTCCAAGCAACTCCTCGCGGCATACGACGTTCCTTTTGCAGCTGAACACCAGGTTCATACCGCAGATGAGGCTGTGGCCGCGGCGGAATCATTGGGCTATCCAGTTGTGGCGAAGTTGGGCGGCGACAAGATTGCGCACAAAACCGAGCGTGGGCTGGTTCGTCTTCGCTTAGGCGACGCCGCTGCTGTCAAGCAGGCCGCTACAGACTTACTCGCTGCTGCGACACCCGAAGACGGTGAAGTGCATGTACTTGTGGCACCGATGGTTTCCGGATCACGTGAACTAATTGCCGGACTGCTCGTTGACCAACAATTTGGGCCAACAATCATGCTCGGCGTTGGCGGCATCATGGCCGAAGTGATTAAAGACGTTGCGTTTCGGCCAGCACCTGTAACGGAGTCCATCGCACGCGACATGATTCATTCTCTTCGTATGCAGGGATTATTGAGTGAATTCCGTGGAGAGGCTGCTGTCAACGTTGATCAGGTCGTCGCTTGCCTTGTGGGACTCTCAAAGGTCGCTTCAGAGCGAGAAGACATCATCTCTGTCGACATCAACCCGCTCATCGTCAAGAGCAATGGCGATATCGTCGCCGTTGATGCACTTGTTGAGATTGGGGAGCGCGTCACAAACGAAAGTTCTGTACGCCCTGCATATTCAGATGCTCAGTTCAAGGCGCTCTTCGAACCTCGTGGCGTACTAGTCACCGGAGCATCCACTCATCCAGGCAAGTTTGGATTCGTCTCGCTGCACAACATTCTCGCCAGCGGATACAACGGTGCAGTCTTCGGCACAAACCTTCAAGGTGAAGAAGTTCTTGGCATTAAGACCGTTGCAGATATCGCGGCTCTTCCCGACAATGCAATTGATCTTGTCTTTGTTTGTACTCCGGCTTCTGCGAATCCTGATTTGTTGCGTGCATGTGCAAAGAAAGGCGTCAAGGCGGCGTTCCTTACTTCTGCCGGTTACGGCGAGGCAGGGGATGAAGGCCGCAAGTTGGAAACGGAATTAGTAGCTCTTGCAGACGAGCTCGGCATCCTCCTTGCAGGTCCCAATGGACAAGGTGTGGTGTCTACACCTGCGAATCTTTGCGCTCAAATCGTTGCCCCGTACCCGCCATTAGGTGCAATTGCTGTTGCGAGTCAAAGCGGAAACTTTGTCTCCAGTTTCTTGAACTATTCACGACAGACAGGCGTTGGCATCAGCCGTGCAGTTTCAGCAGGAAACGCAGCTGCCTTGGGCGTTGCAGATCTCATCGAGTGGTACGCAACAGATGATGCAACACGCGTCTCTCTCGCATACGTTGAAGGAATCAACGATGGTGCCGGTCTGATGAAGCGACTCACAGCAGCAGCAAAGAAGAAGCCGGTCGTATTGGTAAAGGGTGGAGCAACGGAGAATGGTGCTCGCGCTGCAGCCAGCCATACTGGCGCTCTCGCAGCAAATGACTCCATCTTCGATGGCGCATGCAAGGCGGGCGGCATCTCGCGTGCTGCCACAGTGGAAGAAGCTTTTGAAACTGCTGCAACTTTTGCAACCCAGCCTCTCCCCAAGGGCCCCAACGTCATCATTCTCACCACAGCGGGTGGCTGGGGAGTCGTCACAAGTGATGCAATCGCTCGGGATGGTTCCTTGCAGTTGATGTCCTTACCAGCTGATCTTCAAGCGCAGATTGATACGAAACTTCCTCCACGTTGGAGTCGCAACAACCCCGTCGATTGTGCTGGTGGTGAAACTCGTGACACCATTCCCGAAGTCATGGAAATGATTTCCTCGCATCCAGAAGTAGATGCCGTGATTTATCTCGGATTGGGAATTCAAGCTAACCAGGCACGCCTGATGCGTGAAGGAAAATTCCACCCCGATCATGGATTAGAGCGAATCGTGGAATACCACGAGCGTCAAGACGCCCGCTTTGCGCAGGCAGCACATGAGTTGTCATTGCGCACTGGTAAGCCAATTCTCGTTGCGACTGAACTTGCGGTAGCTGACCCCGATAACGCAGGCGTCGTCGCAGTTCGCGAATCTGGTCGACTTTGCTATGCAAGCGGCAACCGCGCAGTTGCCGCATTGGGCCATCTCTATCGCTATGCGGTTCACACGGGTGTCGCAAAGTAGCAAGAACTCTCACCGTGCCCCTCGCAGGGCAAAGGACCCACTCAAAGTCGTGATCGGCTTGGGTGTGTTTGGTGTTGTTCTTTTAGGTTCTGGCTACTTCGTTACCGCAGCCATTGCCAATCGCGTCACACCGATTGCCAGTGGCGCAATAGGGCAACCGACGTCAGTCGCAGTGCTTTCAGCAAGACGAACACCTAATACGTTGTCTAACGATGTGCGACTAGGTGGGCTTCGTCGTTCGTTGGCCTCACTGCAAACACAAATTCCTAGTAACGCATGTCTGACAGTTGAATGGCTAGGGGAGACGCTGGCAAATGTACGTGGCGACACATCATTGACACCAGCTTCGGCCGCAAAGGTTCTCACTGCTGCTGTTGCATTAGAAGTTCTTGGACCAAACCACACCTTTAAGACAGATGTTCTTGCAACACCGACCGACACAACTGGGGTCGTGAACGATCTCTATTTTGTTGGCGGCGGGGATCCACTCCTCGTTCGTAATGAGTATGTAACCAACGAAAAATACAAAACAATTTTCGGCACGTCATTAGAAACGCTCGCGGATCAGATTGCCTCTACTGGTATTCGTCAAATCAATGGGGCAGTCGTCGGTGTTGATTCACGATATGACGGCAAACGTTTCGTGGACATTTGGCCATCAGAGTTTCACTTCACGGAGTCGGGCCCGTTAGGTGCTCTCCTTGTTAACGACGGAGTGGTTGTCGGCAATCCTGTAAAACCAGATGACCCAGCTGTTGCAGCTGCTACTGAGTTAAGAACTTTGCTCATTGCTCGAGGGATTCTTGTCGTTGGGGAAACACGTCATGAACCAACTGTCCCAAGCAATGCAACGGCAGTGACTTCAATAACTTCTGCAGCCCTGCCGCAGATTCTGAATGAGATGCTCGTCAACTCCGACAACAACACAGCAGAAATAATTCTGAAAGAGATCGGCTTCAAAGAGAAGAAGATGGGCACAACTGCTGCGGGACTCGAAGTGGCACAGAAGTATTTCGCGACCAAGAAATACTCACCGATGCCACAGCTTTTTGATGGTTCTGGTCTTTCCAATTCGAATAAGTCTTCTTGCAAGACATTCATGGCAGTCCTGAATGCTCAGGCTTCTGAGTTGGCACCTCTGCTAGCAGTTGCAGGCAAATCTGGCACTTTGGTTTCAGCCTTCACCGACTCACCGATGGAGGGTCGCTTGCTCGGCAAGACGGGCACCTTGTCCGGAGTGAAGTCTCTCGTCGGCTATCTCCCCATTGAAGGCGGTCAGCCAGTCGTCTTTGCCCTCATGATGAACACATCGGGGATTGACAACAAGACTGCATATCGCCCTATTTGGGACGCACTAGGCGTCGCCCTCAACAAGGCAAAGTCCACCCCAAGGGCAGATCAACTCGCCCCATAAATGGCCTGTGGATAACCTCCACGTACTGGCGTAGGCTTGTCACTCCATGGTGCAGCCATCTTCTCCGTTCCGTAAGCGTCTAACGCCGACCGACCAGGTCAATGACCTCGTCGAGTCCGTGAAGACCTATGCACGTCAAGAGACTCTTGGCCCACTAAAAGGTGCTGCACGCTGGGTCGCCGTGGGAACCTTGGCCGCAATATCGCTTGGTCTTGCAATGGTTTTCTTAGCTATGGCAGTTCTGCGATTCAGCCAAGACATGGGGGGACAGGCGCTCGATGGAGCATGGTCCTTCATTCACTACCTCACAACATTTGTTGTTGTATCGCTTCTCGTGTGGCTCTCGTACAGCCGCATCTCTCAGCGCAGTCTGGCCAAAGGGGAATAACCATGTCCGATACTCCACGCGTCACTCGCGAAGATCTTGAAACAAAGTTCAGGGCACTTCAAGCTGACATCCAAGGTCGCGCAACAGACAAGAAGCAATCAATTGTTGCAATTGGCTCAACTGTTGCTGCTGTCGTCGTTCTGCTTGCTTATGTTTTTGGTCGCCGCAGTGGGCGCAAGCGCGGTTCTCGCGTCGAATTTCGTAGGTTCTGATTCATGTTCACCCTTATTAGATGGGGTGGACGAAAGATTCTGAGTAGTCAGTCCGCCAAACGTCGATGGTTGCGTCGCTTGGTCTTAATCCTCACCTTGCTTCGATGGCTTGACCGTCGTTTCCAAAGCAAAGGATCACGTATCGCATTGAAAAAGGGCGAGTCTCTTCTTGTCAGTGTTCAGAAGAATGGAAACTCACCACAATGAGCGCATTATTCCTTGAGGGCGAAAAAGCACTCTTCATTGATTCGAAGAAGCGTCGCTATTTGGTCACGCTTAACGTTGAAGGGGAGTTTCATAGTCATTCAGGCTTCATCCCTCACACCAGCATCATCGGGCAAAAGCCCGGAATTGTTGCAGAGTCAACGAAGGGGTCGAAATACACCGTTCTTCGACCAACACTTGAGGACTTTGTGATCGAGATGCCGCGCGGTGCGCAAGTCATCTATCCGAAGGACCTTGCACCTATGTGCATGTTGGGCGACATTTACCCCGGAGCCCGCGTCTTTGAAACTGGCATTGGTTCTGGTGCGCTCTCTATGACAATGCTCCGATGGGGCGCCCACATCACGGGAATTGAACTGCGAGAAGATTTCCTTAATCGTGCCAAGTCCAACGTGAAGTCGTTCCTTGGGGAAGAAGCTTTGGGTCGTTACGACGTCAGTATCGGCGACAGCTACGAAGATGTTCCAGAAGGTGAGTTCGACCGAGTGATGCTGGACCTGCCAGAGCCATGGCGTGTAACGGAAACCGCAGAAAAGATCTTGGTACCGGGTGGATTACTCGTGGCGTACACGCCACAAATCACCCAAGCAGTTCAAGTACGCGAATCAATGGGGAAGGGCTGGGTTGACCAGCGAACCATCGAAGTGTTGCATCGCACGTGGCACATTGAAGGCATGGCTGTACGACCTGACCACCGCATGGTGGCACATACTGCATTCTTGACCGTTGCGCGCTTTATCGGCGCGTAGAACGAATCAGGGTTCAATAAAGATGCATTCGCCGGGGCATTCCTCGGCGGATTCGACAACAGCATCAAGACGCTTGTCATCAAAATTTGCAAGTCCATCTGCGCCTTGAGCATTGCCCTTAGCGGTAGCGAAGACTTTGTCGCCTTCCTTCACGTAGGCAAGGCCATCGTCAAGAAGAGTGAATACGTCGGGAGCGATTTCTTCACAGAGTCCGTCACCGGTGCACAGGTCCTGGTCGATCCATACCTTCATTTGGGAAGTCCCTTCGTCAAGGCGCCAACTGGCGTCTATGGCTTGCCCCCAATGGGGGATATCCCCACAATACACGGACGCCTCCGAATCAACGAGTTTCCTCACTGGTCTCGAAACGGGGGAACACGGCACAAAATTCTTGACCTCTGCAACTAGGTTGGAAGCCTCATGGAGGAACTCAGTATCGACTCTGGCAGCGAAGTCCTGCCCTCGGAACCTGCAGGCACGTCGCCGGGCAAGGTTCTTCGGGACTGGATCATCGTCGTGGCGATTGCGCTCGGTGCGGCACTGCTGGTTCGCGTCTATGTCTTACAGCAGTTCTATATCAGTGGGCCTTCGATGGAGACCACTTTGTTTGAGAACAACCGAGTTCTCGTCAACAAGCTGAGCTACCGCTTGCACGATATCCATCGTGGCGATGTCGTGGTGTTTGATCGCATTACGACCAGCGGTGGAGTCATCGCACACGATGACCTCATTAAACGAGTTATCGGGGTTGAGGGTGACACTGTAGAGATCAAGAATTGCAAAGTCTTGGTGAACAGCAAGGTCATCGATGAGTCATATTTGGACAAAGAAATGCTTGCCCGTCCAACTCCTACTGATCGATGTCGTGTCGTTGACATGCAACCGATCACAGTTCCGAAGAAGCAACTCTTCGTCATGGGCGACAACCGACCTGAGTCTTTTGACAGCCGAAGCTTTGGAACTATTCCAGAGAAATTGGTGATTGGCCGCGCATTTGCAATTGTGTGGCCTTTCAGCAGAATTTCGACTCTGTAATCACAATCTCGGGGGGTGGCCGATCTCGGTGTCGTACGCCTCAACCATTCGATCAACATGATCGCTGTAGATGCCATCCAGACCCATTCGCAAGCCATTTCTTAAAGCATCTGGGAATTGAATGTCCCAACCAAAGGCCTGAACGTTGAAGCGATGCATCATCGTGACGAGACCTCCGTTCCAATCACTGATGTGCATATTCAAGACATCAATGCCCTTGTTGGCAAGAAGTGCAGCCCTCATTTCGGGACCATCCTTGAGTCGCTGCAGTCGAGTGGAATCCACAACTTTGACATCCGCATGTCTTTCTCGAATGGAGAAGCATTCCGCACTACGCCAGTGACAGACGTACAAACGACCTAGATCGAAACCCGCTTCTTTTGCGGCTCCCACTAGACCATCAGTCGCAGCATCATCCTTGATGTCAACACTGAAACTGAAGTCCGTTCCACATGTTTCGAAGAATTCCGAGACGGTGGGAATATGTGAGGGAAGTGCAGAACGCTTGACTTCGGAAATAGGTCTCTTTCGAGCTTTCACGCGAACCAATCCGTCGTGATCAAGCACGACTTCATTGTCACTTGTAACCCAGACATCAGACTCCAGCCCATTGGCTCCAAGACGAAGAGCCAACTGAAACGCCTCAATCGTGTTTTCCGGGGCATGTGCACGTGCCCCTCTGTGGGCAAAGGCGATGGGTTCATCAACAAGGGAGGGGAGGCGTTGCTGCACGCATGAAGACTAGATGGGCGGTTCTACAATGGACGGGTGTTCAACTTCAGCGGCAGCGAGATCATTTTCTTGCTCCTGGCTGGCCTTGTCGTGTTGGGCCCAGAACGATTGCCTGGGGTGATTCGTCAGGTAGGCAAGGTCTACGGGGAGATACGTCGCACCACCCAGGGCCTCGAAAGAGAACTCCGCGACACTTTCGATGAGCCGCTCAAAGATTTGCGTTCCACCGCGGACTCGATCAGGTCTGGTTTTGGACAGGTTGACACTGAACCATCACCTCCAATGCGCTCGGAACAAGCTCAGGCTCTCACGCCTGAGCAATTAGACGAGATAGCGAAGAATGCAAATGGATCTTCCGATGAGTGACTCTTCCGTCGCATCAAACGACACAGTGATGCCACTGATGGAGCATTTGCGCGAACTGCGCATGAGGATTGTTCGTTGCTTGCTCGCAGTTGCAATCGGAACAATCGTGATGTTGGCTGTGTACGACCCTGTCAAGAATTTCCTCACGAAGCCTTATCGAGAACTGTGTAACCAACGCACCGACTTCCAATGTGATGGATCGCTCTTTTCTCTTGGACCCCTGGATGGTTTCTCCGCACGTATGCGTGTCTGCGCATACGGTGGCCTGATTCTTGCGCTTCCTGTGGTGCTGTGGCAGATCTGGCGATTCATCGTCCCAGCACTTTCCAAGAAGGAAAAACACTATGCAGGTCCATTTATTGCATCATCAATCACCCTTTTTGTTGTTGGATGTTCGCTCGCATATTGGACACTAGACAAGGCTCTCGAATTCCTTATCTCCTGGTCGGGCACGGAAGTCACACAGGCATATCAAGTAACGAAATACATCTCGCTGGTCGTGATGATGATGCTTGCGTTTGGTGTCGGATTCCTCAGCC
>JBEDFA010000101.1:0-6687 GCA_041175365.1 Actinomycetota bacterium
GTTGGCCCTAGACCACCACACACGATGATGGCATCGGCATCTTTTAATGCGATGGTGAATGCTTCGACAACACGGTCAAGGTTGTCCCCCACTTTGAGTTGCAAGTGCGATGCGATTCCGACTGCAGCAAGTTGTTCACCGATATACGACGAGTTGGTATCAACAATTTGTCCAAGAAGGAGCTCAGTCCCTACAGCGACGACATTGCACCTCATACTCCTGCCCTTGCCAATGTCTTAGTGCGCGTGCGAACAAATGTGGCGTACGCCAACAACATGCCGACAAGAATCAGACCAGCGATCGACAACATGTGATATCCCACGGCACGACGAATGAAACCGGATGACAAGCCAGCCATTCCCCCACAGAAACTCATCATCAGGTCTGCAGAACCCTGCACGGTGACACGCTGATCATCGGAGACAGATTCCAACAACATGGACGAACCGCCGATGAGGCCGAAGTTCCAGCCGATACCCAGCAACCACAGTGCGGGGAACAAAATGATGGCCGACTCACCGCTGAGTGCCGAAAGAACCGTTGCAGCCACCAATGTGATGGAGCCCACATACACAGCAGCAATCGTGCCTTTGCGGTCTGCATAGCGCCCAACAAACGGACTGAACGCATACATGCCCGCAATGTGCAGAGACACTACGAACTGGCTGATTCCTTCATGACCGTGCAATTTCATGTGCACTGGTGTCATAGTCATGATTGCCACCATCGCTGCCTGCGACACCACCATGCTGCTGAGCGCAAGACGACCAGTGGACGACGCCATGATGATGCGCAACGCCTGCGAGATGCTCGGCAACTTCGCATCGGACTTCAAACGAATTCCACCCGACACAACCAAGGGGTCAGGTCGCAACTGCAACGAGATATTGCAGAACGCCAAGAACAGAACGGTGGCCGACAACAACCACGGGCCGGTGTACTTGTGAAGGCCAAACCACTGCTCACCGGCGGCTTCGGCAGGACCGATCAGCATCGGTGCAAATACGGCACCAAAGGTAGAAGCGAACACAATGCGCGACATTGCACGACCGCGTTCATCGGGATGTGCAAGGTCTGTCGCGGTGTATCGCGCCAAAAGGTTTGCTGCTTGTCCATTACCGAAGAGGAACAATCCGAGCAAGAACACCACAAGTGATTGCGACTCTGCACCGACGGCAGCGATGAGCGCACCCGCAGTGGCCAAGGCATATCCCGATTGCAGCCCAGGACGACGGCCTTTGCGCATCATGTAACGGGAGAGCACTTGCGCCATTACAGCAGTACCCACGGTGGTGGTAGCCGTTGCTATACCGCCCCACGGTGTTTCATTACCCAGAATCTCCTGAACAACGAATGCACCAACAGTGACCGACGATGACAATGCCGCAGCACCAACTACCTGACCCAGGGTGAGGGTACGAAGCGTGCGACGTTGAATTGCCGCTACTTGTTCGGGGGTGTAGTCGGCGTTCACTTGGCTGTGACGACGGCGCGCTGTGCGTACTGAGCTGCACTCACCAAGGTGAGAGCGACTGCAACCCACATGCAGACAATAAATGTCCATGTCGCGTCGTTGATAGAAAGAGGCATCAACGCAAAACCCACTGCGCACTGCTGCATCACTGTCTTCACTTTGGCCAACTTACTGGCGGGCATTGACACACCTTTTGAACCTGCAAAGACTCGGTACAAACTGACCGCAATCTCACGTGTCGCGATGATGACAACAGGAAGAATCCAAAACACATCGCGGCTCACGAGCGTGAACATTGCGCCCAGCACCAAAATCTTGTCGGCAAGCGGGTCTAGAAATGCACCACTACGGGTGATGCCATGCTTACGAGCCAGATAGCCATCGAATCCGTCACTGCTGCACAACAGAATCCACACAGCGAGTGCAGCCCATGAGCCAACACGCTCGTCTGGAATCATGAGGAAAAGAAATGGCGATGCAAGAACGCGCAAGACGGTGACCATATTGGCCCACGTGACAATCGCTGTTTCATCAACGGGCATTGTGCGCCTCTACAGGAACCGCAATGAGGTCAGGCCCAAACGCCTGCTCCACAACCACGGAGTGGAAACGGCCAACTTCAAGAGTCTCTGGCACTTGCACAACACCATCAATTTCTGGTGCCTCGCGGAATGAACGTGCAATACCAGGCTCATCAACAAGAACTTGAATGGTTTCACCCAACAATGCATCACGGCGTTCAGCGGTGATGTTGTCTTGCATCTCACGCAGTTCTGCCAAGCGTTCGTTCATCAAAGACTCTTCAACATGGTTCGGCAATGACAATGCGTGCGTGCCGTCTTCAGGACTGAAGGAGAAGAATCCACACCAATCAAGTTGTGCTTCTTGAACAAAGTCGAGCAACTGATCATGATCTTCTTCGGTCTCGCCTGGATAGCCAACGATGAAGTTGCTGCGGAAAGTCGCATTTGGCTCAATAGAGCGAATACGAGCGATGCGCTCGAGGAAACGATCTTTGTCACCCCAGCGACGCATGCGACGCAGGTGTTCTTTTGAAACATGTTGCAACGAAAGGTCGAAGTACGGAACACCCGTTGCCAAAATGGCATCGATGAGCTCGTCAGACAAGTCGCTTGGGTAGAGATACAACAAGCGCACCCAGTCGACCATGCTGGAAACATCACGCACCAGCTTCACGATGGAGCCAGCACCCAATTCATCAGGGCGATCTTTGCCGTAGCTAGCGAGGTCTTGTGCAACAAGAACAACTTCTCGAACATCTACTTGCTCGACTTCAGCAAGGATGGACGACACGTCGCGACTGACCTGAGGTCCGCGGAACGATGGGATGGCACAGAAACCGCAACTACGGTCGCAGCCTTCCGCAATCTTGATGTATGCCCACGGCGCTGCAGACTTTGGACGAGGAAGATTCAACAAGTCGAACTTCGGCACAGCACCAGTGACCTTGAGCTGCTTGCGACCCAACTGGATGGGCACACCGAAACCTGCGATCTGGTCAACCTGCGGATACTCCGCGGCCAACTCGTCTCCATTGCGTTCTGCCATGCACCCGGTGACCACAAGGCGAGACGAACGCTTACGAACATCATCCAGCGCTTCCAACGTGGCTTTGCTCTCTGCACGGGCTTCATCGATGAATGCACACGTGTTCAGAACGACAACGTCAGCCTTCGCAGGATTCTCCGTCGCTGTGTACCCGTCGGCAAGAAGCTTGCCGATGATCTTCTCGGAGTCGACTTGATTCTTGGGGCAACCCAATGTCTCTATGTAGAACTTCTGCCCCATCGAGATGAGCCTACTGCCAGTGGAGTTTCAGCCCCTTGTATGGCCAGTCCATCTTCAACAAACGGCCTGTACTAGAGGCTGTGATGAAGGCCGTTTGATAGTCAGGGCCTCCAAAACAGATATTCGTGGTGATGCGGTCATCAACTTCGATGAAATTGATGAGTTCACCTTCGGGAGAAATGACCGAGATGCCGCCATTCACCAAGGTGGCAACACAGATGTTGCCGTCACCGTCGACTGCCAAGGAGTCGAACAGTTGGTATCCCGGAAGACCACACAACATGGTGGGAATTTCAGTGAGCGGTGCCACCTTGCCTGGCGACGTGACGACGCGTTGGTACACGCGACCTGTGTGCGTCTCTGCCCAGTACACACGATCCCCTGTTGGTGACAGACCAATGCCATTTGGTGAGTCAACGGGGAAGACAACTTCTTCGATGAACGAGCCATCTGCCTTGGCGTAATAAATGCCAGTGCGGTCTGCATTGCGCTCGTGGCGAATACCGTGATCGGTGAACCAGAAACCACCGTGCTCGTCAAACACAATGTCGTTGGGTGCGCGCAATGGAATGTCTCCACAATGCGTGTAGAGATCGGTGACTTCTCCCGTATCAATGTTCACCTTTTGAATTCGACCACCGATGTACTTCGACGGGTCAAACTCACCGGGTAACGTGAGACCAGAAATTTCAAGCGGAGTAAATGCGCCACCGTTGTTGCACATGTAGAGGAACCCACCAGGACCGAGTGCGAGTCCGTTGGGCAAACCAACAACATCAGCAACTTTTGTCTTGGAGCCGTCTGGTGCCACACGCGTGAGACACGCACCAAACATTTCAGTAAGGATGACCGAGCCATCAGGCATTGCCACAGGCCCTTCCGGAAATCTCAGTCCGTCACATACCTGGGTAAATGCTGCAGCCATTGGTTTTATCCTTCGTTTTCGAGTTCCTCGATTGTCACGAGAACTTCGCGAGGCTTTGAGCCTTGCGCTGGTCCAACGATTCCTCGTTCTTCCAGTTCATCCATGATTCGACCTGCGCGAGCAAAGCCCACTTTCAGTTTGCGCTGCAACATTGATGTGGAGCCCACTCCCGAGCGCACAATGACATCGATGGCCTGACGAATGAGATCGTCTTCATCGCCGCCTCCGCCGCCGTACGAACCGCTACCGCCGCTGCTGCCAGCTCCGGAGCCAGAGTCGTCACCTTCGACACCCGACACATACACAACCTCTGGAGCTTGACGACGCCAGTGTGCAACAACCTTGCGCACTTCTTCTTCGTCGACCCATGAGCCCTGAATACGTTGTGGCACATTGGTATTACCAGGCATCAGCAACATGTCGCCCTTACCCACCAACTTCTCTGCACCTGGCTGATCGAGAATGACTCGGCTGTCGGTGAGACTGCTCACAGCGAATGCCATACGTGCAGGAATGTTTGCCTTGATCACGCCGGTGATGACGTTCACGCTGGGTCGCTGCGTTGCAACGATGAGGTGAATACCCACGGCACGAGCCTTCTGCGCGATACGCGTAATGGACTCTTCCACATCACGTGCAGCAACCATCATGAGGTCGTTTAATTCGTCCACCACAACAACGATGTATGGCATGCGCTCGTATTTCTTTGCGCTCTCATCGTTCGGGTCGTTTACTTCACCCTTGTCGAATGCTGCGTTGAAACCGCCAATGTCACGGAAGCCCACTTCGACCAATGTGTCGTAGCGATTTTCCATTTCCTTCACGGCCCAACTGAGGGCGTTTGCAGCCTTCTTCGGGTTGGTGACGGGAGCAGTGAGCAAGTGAGGCAAACGGGCGTATTGACCCATTTCCACTTGCTTCGGGTCAATCAAAATCAGACGCACTTGATCTGGCGTACTACGCATCAGCAACGACGTGAGAATCGAGTTGATACCACTGGACTTACCAGCACCTGTCGCACCAGCAATGAGCATGTGAGGCGTTGCAGCAAGGTTGACGAATACTGCACGACCAGCAATGTCCTTACCAACAGCTACATCAAGCGGGTGTGTTGCGGCTCGTGCTTCTGCACTGACCATGAGGTCACCCAACGACACCAGTTGACGCACTTCGTTTGGTACTTCAACACCAACAGCAGACTTGCCTGGGATGGGCGCCAAAATACGAACGTCGGTTGCGGCCATTGAATAGGCAATGTCGCGGTTGAGACTGGTGATCTTTGCAACCTTCACACCAGTGCCCAGTTCAAGTTCAAAACGAGTAACCGTGGGACCAACCGTGAGTCCCGTGAGACGAGTCTCTACGCCGTGCGAAGCAAGTGCTTCTTGCAACAGACGACCACGCTCTGCAACACGTGCTTTGTCCACTTGGAAGGTTTCAGTTTGACCCAACAAGTTGAGCGGTGGAAGCGACCATGAGCCTGGTTTTGCAGGAACTGATGGCGTTGACTCTTCGTCTTCACCCGACTTGTTCTTCGAACCTGGCTTGCCAACAAACTCTCCAGATCCAGCTGGTGCTGGCTCGGATTTGCGGCGCGGTGTCTTTGGCTTTTCCGGCACCAGGTCTACGTCATCGGCAGCATCGTAAATAGAAGGCTTCTTGGAGCGTGGCTTCTTCGGTGCTGACTCTTGACCTGGCTCGTCGAAGAGATCATCAAACCCAGTACCACGATCGCGATTTGTCGCTGCTGTGCGTGCCGCATCTTTCGCAGGCCCAGACACCTTCGCGCTCCACGTGCGGATGATGGCGATGAGTTCAGGAAGCGTTGTGTCTGTGACCAACATGGCACCCGCCGTGCCAATCGCCAACAACACGACCCATGCGCCAGCCCAACTAAGAGTGGAACGAAGTGGCTCACCAATAACTGCGCCGAACCAACCGCCAGCCTGCGACATTGCGTCAACGTCGGCGACGATCTTGTCTGCGCCATTCATGACGTGCAAGAGACCAAGGATGGCGAGCACGACGACGGTCCAACCAACAGCCAAACGCACACGATGTTCCACGCTGCGACGGCGCACCATGGCAACACCAATACCAATGACGACAACAGGGAGGGCGAAACGGCCCAGGCCCAGCAGCCAACCGAATGTGATGTCGATGCCACGGCCGAGAGGACCGGCCATCCGCATATACATCGCAAGGACAAAGACGATGCCCGAGCTGATGAGGCCGATGCCCCAGAACTCGACTTCACGACCACGAACAACTTCGCGGGCGGCCGAATCGGGGCTGCCCTTCGACTTGGAAGACTTTGCTGCAGGGCGCTTGCTGCCCTTGGGTGGGGTCTTCACTGCCCCACGGGACGACCCCTTAGAGCCGCCAGAAGACGAACGAGAACCCTTGCCAGACATGACTCAAAAGGTACTAGTGGGGTGAACTGACGTTCGGGATACCTCCCCGAACCCCTTGCGCTGGC
>JBEDFA010000102.1:0-2688 GCA_041175365.1 Actinomycetota bacterium
GAACTCTTCAATGATGTCGAGCAGGGGAAATTTCTTTTGGGTGGCTGCGACATCACAGGTTTCGACCCAACCTGGGGTTGCCCCGAATTTGAATGTGGCTGGCGCTATACACCGCCAGAAGTACTTGCCGAATACGAGAAGTCCCGTCGCGAACGCAGCTGGTAAATCTGTCGACTAGCTGGACTAGCGATTCGCGACAAACGCTTCAACGGCAGCCAAGTCATTCGGCAAATCGTTGGTGCGCTCTGGCTTGCTGAACAAGTCAGACAAATGCTCGGGAAGTTCCGGGCGAATCCCTGTTGCACGCTCCACGGCGTCAGGGAACTTTGCAGGATGCGCTGTTGCAAGAGTCAACATCGTCACGCCATCTTCAGCCTGCTCGATTGCAGCCTTCACACCCACAGCAGTGTGTGGGTCGATCAACATGCCGGTCTCTTCGTACACCGAGCGAATAGTGGAAAGCGTGTCGTGGTCATTCGCACGTGATGCACGGAATGTTGGTGCAATCCACTGGTCGTACTGATCTCGCTCGACGTTCAACAATCCACGGTCACGGAAACGCTGCAATTGCGCCGCGGTCATTCCGCCATCTCGGCCGTTCATTTCAAATAGCAAACGTTCAAAGTTTGATGACACTTGAATGTCCATGCTGGGGCTCAAGGTGGGGTGCACGCCCGTCACATTCATGTTCTGAGACTCAAAGAAACGCGTGAGGATGTCGTTCTCGTTTGATGCAACGATGAGGTGACGAATTGGTGCACCCATTTGCTTCGCGATCCAACCGCTGAGAACGTTTCCGAAGTTGCCCGTTGGGACAGTGATATCGAGTGGTCCACCAAGACGACGTGTTGCTTCCACGTAGTACACGACCTGCGCCATAACACGTGCCCAGTTGATGCTGTTCACAGCAGAGAGATTGTGCTTCTCTCGGAATGGAGCGTCATTGAACATTGCCTTTACGAGGTCTTGGCAATCGTCAAATGTTCCGTCAATAGCAACGGTGCGCACATTTGGCGAATCAATCGTTGTCATCTGACGGCGTTGCACGTCACTGACGCGACCCTTCGGATACAGAATGACGATGTCGACATTCGCGCAATTCTTCACACCATCAATCGCTGCGCTACCAGTGTCACCACTGGTTGCACCAACGATCGTGACTTTCTCATTGCGTTCCGTGAGTATGTGGTCGAAGATGCGACCCAACAACTGCAATGCAACGTCCTTGAAAGCAAGCGTTGGTCCATGGAAAAGTTCCATCAACTTGTGACCAGGCTGCAGATCAACAATGGGAACTACATCCGGGTGTCGGAAGGTTGCGTACGCATCGCGTGTGAGACGCAACATCGTTTCATTGCTGATGTCACCGCCGAGATATGGCGCAAACACAGCCGCAGCCAATTCCGCATAGGTTCCAGAAGTGTCTGCGGGCAATGAAGGCCATGACTGCGGCACATAGAGACCACCATCAGTTGCAAGACCTGCCAACACCACATCGGCAAAGCCGAGAACAGGCGCAGAGCCACGCGTGGATACGTACTGCATGTACTTATTCGCCAATAACGCGAATCAGGCCTGATGCACGACGAACTGCAGGCGACTTACGGAATTCGCTGACGCATGCCTGCACATCGGCTTCACGCGCACGGTGCGTAATGAAGACAAGTCGAGCATCCTCGCCCATTCCTTCTTGTTCTGCTGCACGAATGCTGACGCCATGGTTGGCGAAGACGCCGGTGATTGCATGCAACACACCTGGCTTGTCTTCCACATCGAGACCAATGAGGTATTGCGACGAGGTTTCGTCAATCGGCATAACGGGAACGCGCTTAAACGAACCGAGCATGCCGAATGTCTTCTTCTGCAAGTTGACAGCCGCATCGATGACATCACCCAACACCGCTGATGCTGTGGGGTATCCACCTGCACCACGGCCGTAGAACATGAGCTGCCCAACGGCATCGCCTTCAACGAAGACAGCGTTATATGAATCGCGAACACTTGCCAATGGATGATCCGAAGGGACCATCGCAGGGTGCACACGAACAGCGATGGTGTCGGTGTCGTTGATCTTCTCCGCAATCGCAAGAAGTTTGACGACATAACCAAGGCGGCGAGCAATCGCAATATCTGCAGCGGTGACGCCACTGATGCCCTCGTGATACACATCACCAGCAACAACACGTGCACCGAAAGCAATGCTTGCGATAATCGCGGCCTTTGCACCGGCATCGAAACCTTCAACGTCTGCAGTCGGGTCACGCTCTGCAAAACCAAGTCGCTGTGCTTCGCTGAGTGCAGCTGAATAGTCAGCGCCCTCATCTGTCATCTTCGTGAGGATGAAGTTGGTGGTGCCATTCACAATGCCCATCACACGCGTGACAGGTTCACCGCGCAGTGATTCACGCAACGCACGAATAAGAGGGATACCGCCAGCGACAGCTGCCTCGAACAATAAGTCGACTCCGGCCGCATCGGACTGCGCCCAGAGTTCATGCCCCACATTGGCGAGCAGTTCCTTGTTCGCAGTGACGACGGGCTTGCCATGTGACAGTGCCGTTGCAATCAATTCACGAGCGGGCTCAATGCCACCCATGACTTCAACGATGACGTCCACGGTCGGATCGTTGACTACCGCATGCGCATCGCGCGTGAGGACACCCTCTGGCAGGCTCACTTCACGGTCGC
>JBEDFA010000103.1:0-4365 GCA_041175365.1 Actinomycetota bacterium
ATCGGGCTGTTACTTGTACCGCGCATCCTGCGATTGATCGGTGCAAAAGCAGCATCACCGGCAACAATCGGAGTCGTCGCCGCTGGCATTACCTTTGCATTCTCGGCAGCAGCAAGTGGCGCAAAACTTGCACCAATCATCGGCGCATTTGTTGCAGGCACGGCACTGGCACGTACCGATCATCATGATCGCATCGCACGAGATTTCTCCGTTCTCGGCAGCATCTTCATTCCGGTGTTCTTCATGCAGATCGGCATCGATACCGACGTCACGAAATTCTTCTCAGGACACGTACTCATCGTGGCGGGCATTCTCACTGCAATTGCCATCGCTGGAAAGATGTTGGCCGCCATCGGTGCGTTCGGCACGAACACTGACAAGTTGTTGATTGGTATCGGCATGGTGCCCCGTGGCGAGGTTGGGCTCATCTTCGCCACCATCGGAGTCTCCATCGGCGTCTTCGACGAAGAGCTCTACGCGGTTGTTTTACTGATGGTGCTCTTGACCACAGTGATCACTCCGCCACTCCTCCGCTGGAGAATCGAATCGGGCGGCTCAGCCCTTGAAGCCACAAGCGACGAAGAAGTCACCGAAGAACCGGTGGGCGGATGGATTCGCTTGATTGACGGCGAAGTGCAATTGCATGGAACGCCTCCTGCATCAATGACTTTGCCGCTCGCACTCGAGGCGTCACTACACGCATCGCACGCACAACCAAATTCAGCATTGCTCGACTGGATGCACGCGAATCGCTTTGTTGAAATTTCCTGGACACCTGAAACCACTCAGATGTTGATTGACGTTCTGGTACGTGGCAATTCACGTTCATGGCGCTTCCTCGACATCACCAACGTGATTGGTCGCGCGCTGCCAGAGATGGCTGCCGCGTTAAACGCACGGCGTGGTGAAACAACAGAACTTGACCCCACACATATGGTGCAGATGCCCATTGTTGAGGCACTGCGCAAGAGTGCTGGTCGAATCACAACAGAGGATTCAAGCCTTCTGCTTGCTGGATTAGTTGCTGATTTCTCCGACGCAGCAACTACGACTCAGCTCATTGATCGTCTCGTTGTTCCGGATCATGTTCGGAACGAAGTGAAATCACTTGTACTTGCATCGTCGTTGCTTCTCACAGAATGCGCAAGTGATCCATATGAACCAAACCAACGCGTTCTTGCCCAATTGGCTGACTTTCTTGGAACACCACTCATGGTGGAAAAATGTCGATTACTCACGGAAGCACGCGGAGGCCTTCAAGACTTTGAGTTCTCCATCTTGATTGATATCACCACAAGCGTGCAGGCACTTCTTGCTCACCCAGAACTGATTGAAGGTGTAGAGAATTCGCTGGAATCAGTACGACGTCGTGACGCAATCGCCCTCACTGATGACCCCATGGTGATTGAAAGAATTCAGCATGCGGCCGCTGTGTACATCCTCGCGCATGAGCCCGAAACAATTGTGCGGCATGCGGCCCTTATTGAACCCGCACCGCGTTCACGCACTGTCCGGGTCAGCGTCTACCCAACCACAACAGAAAACATGTGGGAAATTGACATCGCCACACGAGACATGCGCGGTTTACTTGCTCGCATCTGCTCCACGCTGGCTGAACGCGGACTCGAGATCATGAACGCAGACCTTGCAACATGGCCCGATGGTGCAGTTCTTGACTCATTTACGGTTCTCACACCAATGAAGCCCAGTGCGACTCAAATTGCATTTGAACTTGAACAGCGCCTTCGTAAGCGCATCGAGAATCCACGTCGACTGGCTCGTGGGACCAAGAATGGTTTCGAGTTTGTACTCGATAATGAAGCACATCCATGGCACAGCGTGGTTCTCGTACGAGGTGTTGATCAGCCCGGATTCATCCAGGCAGTTGCAGCAGCTTTCGCACGAGCAAACATCAATGTTCATCACGCAAAAATCACCACTCAGGGCAATGAAATCGCTGACCGTTTTGAGGTTTCTACTCGCCACGGCCGCAAGATCAGCGAACAGGCTCTCCGCCGCGTCAATGCGCTGTTGTCGTAACGCGTTTACATAGCGTTTACATTCCAACCAAATCGCCACGCTCCCGAAACATTGGGGCGACAGTTGTGAAATCTCTGTTCCGTACGGTGTGACCAGTTGCAACAGCAACGTTGGAATGTCGCTACCAAGCGACATGGACAAAAGGAGACAGTCAGTGAAGTTGATCACGGCAATCGTCAAGCCATTCAAGGTGGACGATGTGAAAGACGCGCTGAAGTCGGCAGGCGTGCAGGGCATGACCGTTTCGGAAGTCAAAGGATTTGGTCGCCAAGGCGGCCACACCGAGACCTACCGCGGTAGTGAATACGCCATCGACTTCGTGCCGAAGGTGAAGTTAGAGCTCGTCGTTGACGACGCACAGGTTGATCAGGTCGTTGACGCGATCACGACAGCCGCCTCCACAGGAAAGATCGGTGACGGAAAAGTCTGGATCACCGACATTTCACGTCTCATCCGTATTCGCACAAAGGAAGAAGGCAGCGATGCAATCTGAAGTAGAAATCCTCGGCACACAGCTCAACCTTCTGTGGGTCGTTATCGGCGCAATGCTCGTCATTTTCATGCAGGCCGGATTCGCGCTTGTTGAAACGGGCTTTACACGCGCAAAGCATGCAGCTCACGTAGTCAGTACCAACTTCGCAATCTTCGCATTGGGTTTTGTTGCGTTCTTCCTCGTGGGCTTCCCACTTGCATTCGGTGGCTTCAGCTTTGCTGGAATTGGCCTCGCAGAGCCTGTCGGTGAACCACTCCTCGGTAGCGGCAACTGGATCTTCCTGTTCCAGGGCGGCTGGGCGTTGTCCACTGGCACCATTACCCCAGCACTGCTCGGATTGTTCTTGTACATGGTTGCCTTCATGGACACCGTTGCAACCATTCCGACGGGTTCGATGGCTGAGCGTTGGAAGTGGAGCAGCTTCACTATCTGGGGTCTCTTCTGTGGCGCTATCTACTACCCACTCTTCGCAGCATGGACGTGGGGTGGCGGCTGGTTGTCAAAGACATGGGACACCATGAGCCTTGGCGCTGGTTACGTTGACTTCGCAGGTTCCGGCGTCGTGCACGCAGTGGGCGGTGTTGCCGCACTTGCGGGAGCAATCGTGCTCGGACCTCGTATCGGCAAGTTCGGTGCAGATGGCAAGCCAAAGGCGTTGCCTGGTCACCACATTCCAATGGCCATGCTCGGAACATTCATCTTGCTGTTCGGCTGGTTCGGATTCAACGCAGCAAGCACGTTTGCAGCAACTGATGTTCAGTTCGCAACTGTTGCAACAAACACTGCTATCGCCGCCGCGTTTGGTGCACTCACTGCGATGTTCTACATCACGAAGCGCACCGGTAAGCCAGACCCAGGCATGATGATCAACGGAATGCTCGCCGGACTTGTTGCCGTGACAGCTCCATGTGCATTCATCGCACCGTGGGCAGCAGCAGTCATTGGAATCATTGGCGCAATCCT
Organism: Actinomycetota bacterium; assembly: GCA_041175365.1. Lineage (GTDB taxonomy): Bacteria > Actinomycetota > Acidimicrobiia > Acidimicrobiales > Ilumatobacteraceae > UBA2093. The sequence continues at coordinate 3,497 of JBEDFA010000103.1, forward strand.
CGCGATCGAGGCCGTCTTTATTGTTGAGCGCAAGTTCAAGATTGACGACCCAGTGGGTGCAATTGCAGTGCATATGGTGAACGGCATCTTCGGAACCCTTGCAGTGGGCATCTTTGCAAACGGCAGCTACGGCGCCGGTTGGAATGGTTCCTCTTCAGAGGGCATCGAAGGAATCATCAAGGGCGACTGGGGCCAACTCGGTGCACAAGCACTTGGCGTTGCAGTCATCCTCGGCGTGATCTTCCCGATTGCATATGGCTTCTTCAAGATTCAGAACAAGCTCACAAAGGGCGGCATCCGCTCTGCCGAAGAGGACGAGATCAACGGCCTCGACATCCCAGAGATGGGTGTTGTCGCTTACCCAGAGTTCGGCTCTGGCCGCATCTAAATAGTCACAACCAGAAGACCCGCGTCAGCCACTTCGGTGGAGGGCGCGGGTCTTTTGCTTTGTCCCGTCATTCACCAACAGGAAACACGGTGGAAACAATCCACTTCTACTGTCAGGTACACCTAAGAACCGACGAAGGGGACATCAATGCTTTTCGCAGCAGACATCGATACAGGGGCAACGGCGTGGGTGCTGATTTCCATTGCTCTTGTTGCTTTCATGACACCAGGCCTGGCCTTCTTCTATGGCGGCATGGTTCGTGCAAAGAATGTGCTGGGCATGTTGATGCAGAACATCTTCGCAATGGGCCTCATCAGCGTGTTGTGGGCCACGATTGGTTTCAGCCTCGCGTTCGGCGGTACGGGTAAGTACATCGGCAACTTTGACTTCGCCTTCATGAAGAACTTGTCGACAATCACCGAGCTGCCTGGCTACACCGGTGATTTCGGACTTGTTATTCCGATCATGGCGTTCTTCGCAT
>JBEDFA010000104.1:0-6456 GCA_041175365.1 Actinomycetota bacterium
CTTGATGACTCTGCCTATGTTGCGACTTTCGCATCCGCTGGCGCTGCGACGTTGAAGGTTGTCACCATCTCTGGACTTGCCTTGGCGGGCGATGACGCCCAGAACTACACACTCACGCAACCCATTCTTCAAGGCGACATCGTGAAGGCATCAGCAGTCATTACTTTTGCTGCCACACGTTCTGCCACATACAACGGAACACCACGCGCTCTTGCGACAACCACCACACCGGCATCACTCTCCGTTGTTCCTTCCTACACAGGTACTGGTGGCACCACCTACGGCCCAACGGCTGCGGCACCCACAAATGCAGGCGCCTACTCTTTGCTGGCCACCATTAATGATGTCAACTACGAAGGTTCTGACACTTCTGCGTGGACAATCAACAAACAAACCGTGACCCTCAATGTCGACCAAAGCGCACTCACCAAGTCATTTAATGGCAGCACTCATTCCGTTGCGATGACAACCTCGCCATCTGGCAAGAACCTCACTGTCAGTTACACCGGAATCAATGGCACTGTCTATAGCTCCTCATTCGCTCCTACCAATGCAGGCACCTACCGAGTCACCGGAACGGTCGTGGAGTCGAACTTTGATGGAACCATCTCTGAAACATTGGCTGTCGGTGCAGCCACTCAGAATGCGATCACATTTGTGAGTGAAGCAACGACATCCTACGGAGCCACACATCGTTTGATTGCTGTGGGTGGTTCTGGCAGTGGATCGCTCTCCTATGTCCGCGATGGCGGACCTTGCTCTGTTGACGCAAGTACCGGTGCAGTCACGATGACTGGAACCGGCCAGTGCGCATTCCATGCGGAGCGCGCCGCAAGCACCAACTATCTCGCAAAATCAAGCAACAGCCACACGTTGACGGTCACCAAGGGCGCCCAAACGATTTCGTTCACTTCCATCGTTCCTTCCACAACCGCGAAGGACAGCACGTACTTACCTTCTGCATCAGCAACATCTGGCCTGCAGCCAGCCATTTCCATCACAACTGGTCTAGGCACTGTATGTCGACTCAGCGGCGGGGTCGTCACTTTCCTAGCTTCTGGTGTCTGCGAAATTGTTGCCTCGCATCCAGGTGACAACAATTGGCTTGCCGCAACATCGATGAAACAGATTGTTGAAGTCGGAAAACTCAGCCAGGCAATCTCGTTCCCTCAACCAGCGGCCGTCGAGCTTGGTGACCCCGATTTCGTTCTCAATGCTTCTGCCTCAAGCGGTCTGCCAGTGACATCATCAGTGACCTCAGGTGGTTCGGTGTGTTCCATCTCCAACAGTGGAATTGTCAGCATTCTCTCTATTGGCGAATGCACCATCGAGGTCACCCAGGCAGGCGATTCTGTCTTCTCTGTTGCCAGCACGGTGACACGAACAATCACAGTTCTCCCTGGACTCCCTTCGGCACCACACATTTCATCAATTAGTGCAGGCGACGGAACTGTGACAGTTGGCTACATCGCACCTTCCACGAATGGTGGCTCCGCACTCGTGAGTTACTCAGTCGTTGCCACCTCGCCGACCGCCCCAACCATTAGCAACACGAACTGCAGTACATCCACTTTTGCATGCACCCTTATGGGCTTGGTCAATGGTGCTTCGTACAGCATCAACGTGACAGCTTTTAACATCCGCGGCGCTGGCGCGGTGTCAGAATCCGCCGAGGTGCTCGTCCCTGCACCCTCACTGCTGGCCGTACAGAACGTCAGCGGAACTCGATCCAACACCACATTGAATGTCACATGGGTTGACCCGAACACCTACGGCGACGGGGTCTTTACGAGATATGAGGTATCCCTGCGTGAACGAGGCGGTTCATTTGGCAATCCAGTGACCGTCCAGTCCCTCACCGCTCGCTCCACCAGCATTTCTTCTGGAACTCCAGCTTCTTACACATCGGGCGTTATTCGCTCGCTCACAACCAGTGCTCGTTCTGCACAATTCACCAACCTGGATCCGTCCAAGTTGTATGAAACGAAGATCGTCACCATTACGTCGGTCGCTGCGGTCGAGGCAGCAACCAATACAGCGTCCGCACTTGTGATGCCTTTGGCAAACCCTTCGGCTCCTCGCGAACTCACCATCGATGCACCCACAGCGTCAAGTGCACGCGTTTCATGGACAACACCACTCACCGATGGCGGATCTCCTGTCTCGTCATACACAGTGACCAGCAACATTGGCCAGTGTCAGGCGAACAGCAACCTGTCCACATCTTGCATTGTGTCTAATTTGCAGTCCGGTGACTCGCTCACCATTTCGGTGCGTGCGACAAACTCCGTCGGCAACTCCGTAGCGGCCTCAACGACATATGTCGTCCCCTCTGCACCAGGTGCACCGACAATGGATGTCATTTCCACGACTACTTCGTCGGCAACAGTGTCGTGGCGAGCACCACTGTCCGATGGTGGACGCTCCATCACCGCATACTCTGCAATTGCGCAAGAAACACTCAATCCAACGAACACATTCCGATGCACAACTTCTGGCCTGTCATGCGTGATTCACGGTCTCAAGTCATCTATTAATTACACCGTCAAGGTTCGCGCAACGAACAGCGTGGGTTCTGGCGCATATTCAACAAACGCAACATTTGACACACTGCGCCCGATCACATCCGACTGGACGACATACCGCAATGCAGCCACGGCCACTTCTGCATCGGCATTAAGCCTGCCTCCGGCGCCCGCTCGAGTGTCTGTTCAGAGCCTCTCGGGTGGTCGACGCACACAAGTCACCGCCGTTCGCGCGACGAAAGATGCCGCCATCCCCGTTACCTATGCACTGATCTCTATTCGCACACGAACAGACAAACTGCTCGCGCGTATCAAGGTGCTTGTCGACCCCGCCAACCCCACCACTTCAGTTTCCGTTCCGTATGCAAGTAGCAAGGTCAAGGTCTCGGTCCAGTTCGCAAACGACATTGGCATCTCCAGTGGCGGGCCAGCTGGCGTCAACATCGCCGAAGGCAACACCTTTGAGTGGACAACCGTGAGTAACGAAACCAACATCAAGGGCACCCGAGTGAAGGGCGACCTCTTCTTTGCCCGCGGCAAGTCCACACTCACTTACGCAATGCAGCAGAACCTGAAGAAGATGGCCACCACGGTGAAGGCACGTGGCGGCATTGTCTATGTCAGCGGCTTCGCACAAAAAGGTGAACTCAAGAGTGCCTGGATGCTCGAGCCTTTGGCCCGCGCCCGCGCTGAAGCCGTGTCGAAATATCTTGCGAAGATTGGTGTTCGCCAGTGGATTACCTTCCACGGCACCGCTGGATCCGCATTCAATGGCTGGGAACCCGTTTCCGGCCGCCAAGTCATCATCACCACTGTGATGCCCGATGAAATCTAAGAACCATGAGAGGTTTGTGATGAATACACAACAGGAACTAAACAAGGAAACGATGCTTCACCGTTTTCGAACCCTTCGCATAGGCGCCGCAGCCGCCCTCGTGCTGGCCATTGTCCCGATTGCCTCTCCTTCTGCACAGGCCACCGAGGCTGGACCGAGCGGCGCCAACATTGGTTTTGATTTCACCTGGGATGATGCAAAGAACCCTGCAGGTCACTCAGCTTCCTTCTTGGAAACTGACGGCACCACTGCCAACAACTGCTCTGGTGCTGCACTCACCACCGCCACCAAGACGTGCAACTTCGTTTTCGACTACCGCATTAATGGCGTCTTGCAGAAGTCAACTGTTCATGCAGCACGTTGGATCAAATGGGCAAACGTCACTTCGTATGCAAATGGCAAGCCGTCCGGTGCAACTGGATGTAGTTCAGGCACCAGCGGATCAGGCAATCTCGGCAAAGCTCCTCTCACTTTGTTCGACTGCTTCAACGCCAGCAGCTTCGGTCAGGTGTTCTACGCATCAACATCTGGTCCACTCACACAATTCCGTATGTCAATGACGTGCCTTGCCCCCAGCGGCACCCCTCGATACGAATTGTTCGCACTCCTCTATGAGTTGTCCGCTGATGGCGCAAGCTTGGTGGGTTCGCCCGCTGGCGCAACACTTGTCAACTTGTCAAAGTGCCCGACAGCAACATCCTGGAATGGCAAGACCTTCACTGCTGCCAACTTCGCAAAGATGGCAATGACCTTCGGCAACCCACAAGTGACCGCCGGCAAGTACTACGGCGTGTACCTCACTGGAACAGGTATTCCAGGAACTCCTCCACCAGGTTCTTCGGCAGCAATTGCAGCTGCACGTGCGGCGGCAACCACCACCACAACAACGACCACTACGACAACAACAACTACGACCCCGTGGAGTTCCTACAAGAACCAAAGCAAGGGCAACAGCAAGACCACGACAACGAACACCGTTGCAACTGCCACCCCCGTTGCCACACCTTTCGCAGTAACAGCACTCGGTGCCTCACGTTTCAACATGTCGGCAGTTCGACTGATGACCGAAGCTCAATCAAAGAAATACATCATCAACTCTTTGACTCCCAAAGTCTGCCTTGGCTCGGCCGTCAACCTCGCGTTCATCCATACAGGTCGCTGCACCGCACAGGTTCTTCGCCGTTCGAATGGCAAGATCGCAACAACTGTGACTACTCGAGTGGTAACTGGCGTTGCAGAAGCTTCGGAAGAGGTCGTTCTCCTTGCTGAGCCCACTATTGCTTACTTCAATGGTGGCACTGCGATTGTGAAGCCCTCTTCAAAGAAGGACATCGCTGCACTGGCAGCGTCTGCAAAGACTGCAAGTTCAATTCTTGTCACCGGACACTCTGGCAATATCGGCGGCGAACGTTCCAACATGGTGAAGCTCTCGCAGCAACGCGCATCAGCTGTTCGTTCACTCTTGCGCGGCAAGGGAGTCAGCCGCACCATCGCAATCTGGAGCTTTGGCGCAACATTCCCTGTGACTAATTCAAAGTCAAACGCCAAGCAAGACCTCAACCGTCGCGCAGAGATTTACATCATCCCGTAAAGCTTAATCTTCGTCCCAAGAGGCGAAGATTAATAACTATCTAGTTATGCGAGGTCTGTTGCAGCGCCCGTGAACTGTGATTGGTACAGGCGGTAGTACACACCTTGTGCGGCAAGCAATTGTTCATGATTGCCTTGCTCCACGATGCGTCCGGCTTCCATCACCAGGATGACATTGGCATCACGGATAGTGGAGAGTCGGTGAGCAATCACGAAGCATGTGCGCTGGCTACGAAGCGCAACCATTGCTTTCTGGATCAGCACTTCTGTACGCGTGTCTACGGAGCTGGTTGCTTCATCGAGAATCAGGATTGTTGGGTCCGCCAAGAATGCACGAGCAATCGTGAGCAACTGCTTTTCGCCCGCACTCACTGCCCCGCCTTCATTGTCCAACACCGTGTCGTATCCCAATGGCAAGGAGTGCACGAAACGGTCGACATAGGCAGCCTTAGCTGCAGCACGAATTTGTTCTTCTGATGCAGACGGATTGCCATACGCGATGTTCTCGCGGATCGTGCCACCGAAGAGCCAAGTGTCTTGCAACACCATGCCGATGTTGCGGCGCAGTTCTCGACGAGGCATCTTGGCGATGTCTTGACCATCAAGCGTGATGCGGCCGCTATTGAGGTCATAGAAACGCATGATGAGGTTCACCAAGGTTGTCTTGCCTGCACCCGTTGGGCCAACAATGGCCACCGTGGTGCCTGGTTCTGCCACCAACGAAAGATCTTCGATGAGAGGGCGATCAGGGAGGTAGGAGAACTGCACATTCTCAAACGCGACCCGACCCACGACTTTGGGCATGGCAACGTCAGCGGGTTCCACGCTCTCTTCTTCAGCATCAATCACTTCAAAGACACGCTCTGCAGAGGCCACACCCGACTGCAACACGTTCATCATGGATGCGGTTTGGGTCAGTGGCTGAGTGAACTGTCGTGAGTACTGAATGAATGCCTGCACATCTCCTAAGCCCATGGTGCCCGAAGCAACGCGCAATCCACCGACAACTGCAATCAACACATAGTTGATGTTGCCCACAAACATCATCGCGGGCTGAATGGATCCGGACATGAACTGTGCACCAAAGCCAGCTTCGTACAACTTTTCGTTGGTGGTGGCAAAACGCTCTTCCACATCCTTCTGGCGACCGAAGGTCTTCACGATTGCGTGACCAGTAAAGGTCTCTTCAATCAGCCCGTTCAATGCGCCGGTGTGAGCCCACTGTGCGATGAACCGCTTCTTCGAACGATTCGCAATCTGCTTCATCGACAGAATGGACAGCGGCACCGTCACGATGGCGATAAGTGCCAAGAGCCATGACACCCAGATCATCATGATGAGAACACCAATGATGGTCAGCATCGAAGTAATCAACTGGCTGAGAGATTGCTGCAAGCTTTGCGAGATGTTGTCAATGTCGTTGGTGACACGGCTGAGCAAGTCACCACGAGACTGCGCATCGATGTAGCGCAGAGGCAAACGATGAATCTTGGCTTCGATATCGGC
>JBEDFA010000105.1:0-26951 GCA_041175365.1 Actinomycetota bacterium
GGAATCATCCCTGTTTGTGTCATCTCTGCGGCGCCAGATGTCATCACTCATTTTTCTCCCCTTTCGGGTTTCCGAGGGCAACCTTCGTTGCCACCGTTCTATACCTCAAGCAGCTCTTGCTCTTTGCGGGCAAAGGCTTTATCGATCTGCTCGATGTGTTCTTGTGTGTACTTGTCAAGTTCCTTTTCGGCTCTCTCCAAGTCGTCCTTTGAAATCTCAGAGTTCTTCTCTGATGTTTCGAGTTGCTTGCGGGCATCGCGGCGCACATTGCGCACTGCGACACGGCCGTCTTCTGACATGTTCTTGACGACCTTCACATATTCCTTTCGACGCTCTTCGGTGAGCACGGGAAAGGACAAGCGAATGACGATGCCGTCGTTTGATGGCTGCAAACCAAGGTCACTGTCGCGGATGGCGCGCTCGATGGCGCCCATCGCACCGCGATCGTGAGGCTTGACGACAAGTGTGCGCGCTTCAGGAACCTGAAAGCCGGCGAGCTGCTGCAACGGAACCGTTGAGCCGTAGTACTCAACCATCAACTTCTCGACGAGAGCAGGGTTTGCTCGACCAGTGCGCACCGTGGAGTACTGGGACTGGACATGCGCAAATGCTCGTTCCATCTTGTCGACGGCTTCAAGCAGGATGTCTTCAATCACCCGACCAGCGTACCTACTGGCTCACCCTTGAGAATGGACTTCACGTTACCCTTAGCAAGCAAGTCGAACACCACAATTGGCAATTTCTTCTCCATACAGAAGGTAATTGCAGTGGAATCCATGACTTTCAGGCCCTTGGTGATGACATCCATGTGACTGATCTGTTCATACCGAGTTGCGTCCTTATCCAGCTTGGGGTCGGCGGTGTACACACCATCGACGCCAGAGTGGGTGCCCTTCAGGATGGCTTGGGCTTCGATCTCCGCGGCGCGTAAAGCTGCTGCGGTATCGGTGGTGAAGAACGGGTTGCCGGTACCGCCGGCGAGGATGACAACGCGACCCTTTTCCAGGTGGCGCTCAGCACGACGACGGATGTACGGCTCTGCCACCTTGGGCATCTCGATGGCGCTCATCACGCGGGACTGCTGCCCCACCCGCTCGAGGGCATCCTGCAATGCGAGACCGTTCATGACGGTGGCCAGCATTCCCATGAAGTCAGCTTGCGCCTGATCCATGCCTTGGCCAGCACCCTTGAGGCCGCGCCAGAAGTTTCCGCCACCAACAACGATGGCGATGTCAGTTCCGATTTCTTCGCGAGCTTCGCGAATTTCGGTAGCAACCTGCGTGAGCACGTTGCTGTCAAGGCCAAAGCCGGTTGGTTCAGCGAGCGCTTCGCCCGAAAGCTTGAGCACTACGCGCGACCAACGCGGCCTTGTTGCCATGATCAGCCGAGTTCCACCTGGGCAAAGCGCACGATCTGTGCGTTGCCGATGACTTGCTTGATGGAGAGTTTGTCGTCTTTTGCATAAGGCTGCTCGAGAAGACATACGTCTTTGAAGAAACCAGCGATGCGTCCTTCGACGATCTTTGCAATTGCCTGCTCTGGCTTTCCTTCGTTACGTGTGATGGTTTCAAGCGTCTCGCGCTCTTTTGCCACAACGTCTGCAGGAACTTCTTCTTGCGTGAGGTACTTCGGACGAGCGAATGCAATGTGCACTGCGATGTCGTGTGCAAGCTCTTGCGTTGCACCAGACATCTCAACAATGACGCCATTGACGCCACGGCCACCCTGGATGTGCTCGTATGAATCGAGAACGTTGCCAGCTGCTGCTTCGAAACGAATTGTCTCGCCCACTTCAATCTTTTCCTTCAAGAGAATCTTGAGGTCGTCGATTTGCTGTGCGCGATCGCCTGCACCAGCTTCGCCCTTTGCGAGCACTGCTGCTGCAAGAGCGTTTGCTTCTGCAATAAAGCTGTCTGAAGATGCAACGAAGTCTGTCTCGCACTTGAGCTTGACGATGGACGCCTTGCCTGCTTCAACGATGAGAGCAACGACGCCTTGAGCGTTGTCGCGGTCATCGCGCTTTGCACTTGCTGCAAGACCCTTTTCACGAAGCCACTGCTTCGCTGCTTCGATCTCGCCGCCGTTTTCTTCAAGAGCTTTTTTGCAGTCCATCATTCCTGCGCCAGTTGTCTGACGAAGGCTCTGAACGTCTTTCGCTGTGTAGGACATGATTACTCCGCTGCAGGTGTGTCGGTGGACTTCTTCGCGGCGAGACGTGCTTCACGCTCTGCCTGTGCAGCAGCTGCCTGCTGGCGAGCTGCTGCTTGCTGTGCTTCGAATGCTGCGACTTCTTCAGGTGTGCGCTCCACTGGTGCTGCGGCTGCTGCTGCAGCGGCTGCGTGTGGGTTGCGCTTCTGATGAATGAAACGGCCCTCGAGGACTGCTTCTGCAATTACGCGAGTGAGAAGGTCGTTTGCGCGAATGGCGTCGTCGTTACCTGGGATTGGGTACTGGATGACGTCAGGGTCAACGTTCGAGTCAACAACTGCGATCACAGGGATCTTCAACTTGTTTGCCTCGGTCACAGCAATGTGCTCCTTGACTGTGTCAAGAACGAAGATTGCGTCTGGACGGCGGTGAAGCTGTGCCATACCGGAAAGGTTCTTTTGAAGCTTCTCGAGCTCACGGCTGAGAAGAAGAGCTTCCTTCTTTGGCATTGCGTCGAACTCGCCTGTGAGCTTCATGCGCTCGTATTCCTGCATCTTGCCAACGCGCTTTGAGATTGTCTCAAAGTTGGTGAGCATGCCGCCGAGCCAACGCTCGTTCACGTAGTGCATGCCGCACTTCTCTGCGTAGCTACGGATGGGATCTTGTGCCTGCTTCTTTGTGCCGACGAACAAGATTGTTCCGCCATTTGCAACGAGGTCGCGAGTGAAGGCATAAGCAACTTCAATGCGCTCGAGCGTCTGGTCGAGGTTAAGAATGTGGATTCCGTTGCGCTCTCCGAAAATGAATTGCTTCATCTTTGGATTCCAACGACGGGTCTGGTGTCCAAAGTGAACGCCAGCTTCGAGCATCTGTCGCATTGATACGACGGCCATAATTTTCTCCTTCTGCGGTTGTCCACACACCGGTCCGACGCCGAAGCGACCGCAGTTGGCCGGTGTGCATGATTTCTGTGGTCTTTGTACCCCCGAAGGTGCACTCAGAACCTTGGAAAGACTATCGGGCAGACCCCGCAAGCCCCACAACGACTCCACCATGGCCCCGTAACCGAGCCAAGCCGAGTCCCAGATATCGCAGGGGTTCGACATACACCCCTCCCCGGCGCACCCCGAGATAGGTCTTGGCCCGTGCCACCCCCAAAGACTGCCCCTGCTCCACTGCATCCCCCGGAACGAGACCCTCAGCGATTTCAATCCAGCCGTAGGTGACCTTCACCCCTGGGGCAACAAGTTCCACCACATAGGTATTCCCCGCTACTTCGCCCACGAATGTGATGACTCCAGGAAGAACTGCCCAAACGGTCTGCCCCTCCGTACTGGCAATCGTGACCCCTCGGTGCCCTGCACACCTTGGGCATGCCGGGGCGACGAATCGTTGAATAACTGCGCCCGAGACAGGAGGGATGGGACGCATCCCCGAGGGAACGACGAAAAGAGTGACGGCAAGCAGGACGGCAAACATGGCGCCATGTGTGGATCAAGTCCCGTGCTCGGGCAGCGAGGATCTACGCCATGCCGGCAGCGGCAAGGCGAGAGCGCAATTGCAACACGGCCTTTGTGTGGATCTGCGAAATGCGACTTTCGGTCACACCCAGTGCGTCACCAATTTCCGACAACGTGAGTCCGTCTTCGTAATACAGGATCAGAATTGCTTGCTCGCGTTCGGGCAACTTTGAAATTTCCGCGCGCATTGCATCGCGCAGTTCGCCCTCTTCCATTGCGCGGCCAGGCTGAATTTGCGCGTTGGCTTCCGCGGCGGTGTTGTCCATGGCGACATGATCGAGCGGACCGACCGAACCTGCAGCGATATCGGACAACCACTTTTCAAGTTCTTCCACCGTGATTTTTAACTCGGTGGCAATTTCTTCATCTGTTGGCGTACGACCTAACTGATGTTCCAACTGTGCGATGGCATCTTGCACCGACCGTGAACGCGAACGCACGGAACGCGGCACCCAGTCAAGTGCACGAAGTCCGTCGAGAATTGCTCCACGGATACGCGGGATCGCATACGTCTCAAACTTTGCACCATTGGCGGGATCGAACTTGTCGATGGCGTTCATCAGCCCAAAGACGCCAGCACTCACGAGGTCACCTGTATCCACCGACTTTGGCAAACCTGCTGCAAGACGGCCCGCAACGAACTTCACGAGTGATGCGTAGTGCACGACAAGCCAGTCACGTGCGGTTGCTTCTTGCGAGGAGTGCCAGGCATCCCATGCCGTATCGATCGTGTATCGAAGAGGACGAGCGTTCATGCGCGTGGGTGCGTTTCTGTGTAGGCCAGTCGTAGACGCTCTTTACTCACATGCGTATAGCGCTGTGTCGTTGCAGCATCACTGTGTCCCAATAACTCTTGGATCGAACGAGTATCCGCACCGTTGTCCATGAGGTGCGTTGCAAAAGAATGTCTCAACGCATGTGGATGTGTTCCCCCCACAATGCCGGCGCGTTCACATGCCTCATCAAGAAGTCGAGCAACATCACGACGACCAACGGGCTTTCCACGCGATGACAACAGCAGCGCGTTCCCGGATGTTTCGTTTGCTACCTCGCTGCGCAATGTCAACCAATGAAGAATTGCGGACGTCGCAGGAGAACTCAGCGGAACAATTCTTTCCTTCGAGCCTTTACCCATCACCCGCAATGTTGTCTTATCCGAGGACATACTCTGCAATTCCAGAGAACACACTTCAGAAACACGCAATCCGCTGCCGTACAGAATCTCCAAGGCCGCACGGTCACGAGCCCTGCGCCATGCCGGAGCCTCTGGGTCCTCGGTCGTCACCAAGGTCGTGACCGTTTGCTCATCTAACGGACGAGGAAGTCGACCTTTTGTCTTGGGGGTGTGCATGGCTTCTGTGGGGTCGATACTTGCCATGTTGCGACGCATCGCCCAACCGAAGTACCGACGAAGTGCGGCGATTCTGCGAGCCACCGTGCGTGACGTAGCTCCGCGATCGTGCAGATGTGCGAGGTACGCACGTACATCTTCTTTTGTCACGCGATCTGGTGCTGCGTCATCGCCAGCTTCCAGCAACCATTCAGCAAACAGTTCGACATCACGGCGATACGCCGCACGCGTATTGGCCGACGATGCGGTCAACGACAGTTCAAAAGCAGAGGGCTGCCATTCTTTGAGGCGACCATCACGGATGCTGCATTGGCCTTTCAAGGTGGTGTCGTTTGTATTCGCCTTACAGTCAGGACACGAGGACGTATGAGCCACACGGACACTACGCACTGGGTTGACAAGTGCGTCTTGCCCACGCGGAGGCTTATTGGTGCGAATGAACCAAGCGAAATACGTCGAGATAGCGGCAAGTCGCTGCTCCACTGTTTCGACGGTGAAGCCGGAGTTCTCCAGATTCCACACGTAATCCTCAAGGAGGCCTGCGTCGACATCCGATGGAGATTGCGCACTCAACGACATGAAGTGCGTAATGGCATGTTCTAGGTCAGCAAGTCGTGCAGCACGAGCGATGTCACTACAACGCAAAGAGCGAGCGTGACGATCCAGATCAAAACGGGACGCATCGTGTTTCTGGACGCGCGTCTTCGCCTCTCCGCTCATGCAACAAAGGTACCCCCAACGACCTATGCCACGAGCGCCTCCCACCAACCATCGGTATTAGCTACCCACCCTTTGCCCTCTAATCGTCCCAAGAGAACCGCGGTATTCACAAGTGAGTTGCCAGTTCGAATTGACAGCTCGTCCATACTGCGCGGGCCGCGGCCCATGCCATGTAGAAACTCTGCTTCGTCAGGTGCCAACACTTCGCGCGGGTCACACCACGACTGCGACCGTCGCGTATCAAGATTCAACGCGATCAATACATCTTCGATGTTCGTGACAGGAGCACATCCATCACGCAAGAGATCATTAGTGCCTTCGCTTTGCCGCAAGCCGGGTGACCCTGGCACTGCCATCACCGCAACATCACGTTTCATCGCTTCGCGCACGGTCGACATTGATCCACCCGTGCTGCGCGACTCCACAACGATCAGAACTTCACTTAAACCCGCAATGATGCGATTGCGCATCGGAAAACGAAATGGTTCGGCATGTGCACCTGGCGGTGATTCCGACACCAACACTCCGCGCATCGCTACCTCATTCCAGATTCGAGAATGTTCACGGGGATACACAACATCGGGGCCCGAAGCGACAACTGCGATCGGTGGTGCACCTGTGTTGGTTACTGCGGACAACACGCCAGCATGAGATTCAACATCGATACCGCGTGCAAGTCCGGAGACCACGGCAACACCTGCCGCAGATAATTGCGCACCGAGGGTGCGAGCAAAGTGCTTGCCTGATGCAGTGGCAGATCGAGTTCCGACGATGCCGACACGGCGATGAGTGAATGCGTCTGTAGTGCCGCGAAGAAAGAGAACAGCGGGTGCCTCAGGGTCCCCCAGCAGCGCCGCTGGGTAACTCGCATCTTTCATCGTGACCACTGTGACCCCAGCATCGATGCAGCGTTCAGCAACATCAATCAGGAGCGAGTCCGAAACGGAACTCCACGCACGCCACACGGCATCATCAATTCCGTTCAGGAAACGATCTCCATTGCGAATTCGTTGCCACACATCTGAAGGCGTGCCCGATTGCATGATCCAGCGCAACCGACGATGCGTGAGAAGTGGCAATGATGCAAGAGCGGCCGCATAAGACCATTGTGGGTAGCGATGGGAGTTCAACGCTGCTCCCCCATCCCTGTGTTCAATTTCGCCCGCATCGATAACGCCAGAAACACCCACTGTGCAGAAATTGGCCCAGTGCAGTTGTTGAGGTCGGCCAATGTTCGCGCCACGCGACGAATGCGGTGATACCCGCGCCCCGTTAATTTCCCCTCATCAAGTCGCGCTCTCAGAATGTTGAGAGCGTCTTCTTCTAATGGCGCCACTGCTTCCAACATCTCTGCGGTGATTGCAGAGTTCACACAGCCCTGTCGTGCATACGAGATCTCATGAACTCGTGCCACGCGTTCCGCAATCGACGCACTGTTCTCGCTTCGATGTTGTCCGGTGAGTTCCTGTGTCGACGGTCGCTGTAGTTCCACTCGTAAATCAAAACGATCGAGCAAAGGCCCACTAAAGCGCCGCAGGTACCGCTGCTTTGCAACATTCGTGCAACCGCATGCCAACGGCGATGCGACACCACAGGGACATGGGTTGGTTGCTGCCACCAGCAAACATTTGGCTGGCATCTCCACCGAACCATTCGCACGTGCAAGTCGCACCACGCCCTCTTCCAGTGGTTGTCGCAATGCATCGAGAACTGTGGGCGCAAACTCTCCCATTTCATCGAGGAAGAGAACTCCATCGCTCGACAATGTGAGCTCGCCAGGTCGCATGTGCGATGAGCCTCCGCCCACCATTCCAATCATCGACACTGTGTGGTGGGGTGCCCGATACGGAGGTGATGATGCAATCTCGGCAGTCATCGGCAAACCTGCCGCACTGCGCACCATTGCAACACGAAATGCTTGCTCATCGGTGAGACGTGGCAACAAGCCAGGCAAACGTCGCGCCAACATTGATTTACCCGCACCTGGTGGCCCCATCAACAACACATGGTGAAAGCCAGCTGCTGCGACTTCCATCGCTAAGCGAGCCAACTCTTGTCCGCGTACGTCTGCCATGTCAGCGATGTCGTCTGCCACTACCTGCGGCGTCGGCACATCAACATGCGGCCACGCTTCTTCGGCTTTCAACACTTCTGTCAATTGCTTCAACGTGTGCACCGGCCGTAACCGTGGTGCGCGCGCCAGCGATGCTTCACCAACTGCTGATGCAGCAATGACGACCTCACGATCTGCAACCGCAGCAACAAGTGGAGCCATGCCGGCAGTTGGTCGCAATGATCCGTCCAGGCCCAACTCTGCAACAAAGGCTTTCCCATCGACGGCCTCTTGTGAAACGACACCCGTTGCGACAAGCAACCCCACAGCGATCGCCAAATCAAGACCCGCACCGCCTCGTCGTTCACCCGCACCCGCCAAATTGATGGTGACTCTCTTCGTGGGCCACTCCAATTCAGATGACAACATCGCAGCTCTCACACGATCACGAGATTCGCGACACCCTTCATCGGGAAGTCCCACCACCGTGAAGGCGGGAATGCCTTGCCCAACATGTGCTTCGACGACAATGGGGCTGCCCATCGTGGCCATCAGCGTGGAAGATGTAACGGCTGCGTACATGTGCAGTCCCCCTTGGGCGCTCGTCTGAGATAATCGACGGGATGTGTACGCGACGAACCACCCTTTGGGCAGCCGTTCTTTCGCTCACCCTCGGACTGACCGCATGTGGCGGACCGTCTCGCACCGGCACCAGCTTTTGCCGCCAACTTGCGAAAGAGTTGCCCGCTATCGCTCAGCGAATGCAGACTTCAAAAGAAGTGAACATGATGGTCGATCGTTACCAGCGACTTCTCGAGCGGGCGCCACTCACCATCGAAAAAGACATCGCGGTGATGACGGACCTCTTGCGACAAGCGTCCAAGTTGAATACAAACAAACCAGAAGAAGTGCAAGCACTTGCCGATGCGACTTACGCCGCAAATCAATCCGCACTACACGTGCGGGAATGGGTGATGAGCACCTGTGCAGTCGACATCAGCTCGGGAATGAATATTGAGCCACCCCGCGTAGCAACGACAACGACGGTTCCGGCCCCAACAACAACGCCACAAGCACCAACAACAGTTGCTTCTTCGATTCCTGGGACAACAGTTGCCCCGTAGGAAGAACTAGCGAATTTCTCCGCGCTTGACGATGACTTTGTCCACCAAGCCATAGTCCTTCGCCTCTTCAGCGGTGAACCAACGGTCACGCTCTGAGTCGGCCTGAATGTCTGCAAGATCGCGACCGGAGTGGAATGAAATCAGTTCCGCCATCTTGCGCTTTGTGAGGCGAAGCTGCTCTGCCTGAATAGCAATGTCGGATGCCTGACCACGAAGACCAGCAAGTGGCTGGTGCATCATGATGCGAGCGTTCGGAAGTGTGTAGCGCTTGCCTGCTGCACCTGCGGTGAGAAGGAACTGTCCCATCGAAGCAGCAAGACCCATGCAAACGGTGGCAACATCGCAGCTGACGAACTGCATGGTGTCGTAGATGGCCATACCAGCGGTGACAGAACCACCGGGGCAGTTGATGTAGAGCCAGATGTCTGCGTTGGGGTCTTCACCTTCGAGGAAGAGCAACTGTGCGCACAGGCTGTTGGCGATGTCGTCATTGACATCAGTGCCCAACATGATCACGCGGTTCTTAAGAAGACGGTTGAAAATGTTTGCGCCGGACTCGCCAGCGCCTTCAAGCGCTGCGGGGCTGACAGGAAAACCTGAGGTGCTCATATGTGTAGGAAGGCTACCTGCTCGGGCAGAATGTAACCGTGCCTGCCACCCCCGACTTTTCCCCCAACACCGACGAACTTGTCCTCAATAACGCCAGTTTCGTCAAGACCTTCGCTGATGCGGGTCTCGCCCTTTCGCCCAAGCGCCACCTTGCCATCGTCGCCTGCATGGACAGCCGCATGGACATCTTCCAGATGTTGGGCCTCGACCATGGTGATGCACACATCATTCGCAACGCTGGCGGCGTCGTCACCGACGACGTCATTCGCTCTCTCGTGGTCTCCCAGCGTTCACTGAACACGCAAGAAATCATTCTCATTCACCACACAAATTGTGGACTACAGACAATTTCTGAAGACGGTTTCAAGCGCCAGATTGAAGAAGAGTGTGGCATCAAACCGGGCTGGGCGATCGAAGCCTTTACCGACCCGTACGAGGACGTTCGACAGTCAATGGGACGTTTATTGCACAGCCCCTTTGTGATCTACAAAGAACACATCCGCGGTTTTGTCTACGACGTGGAAACGGGTGCACTCAACGAAGTTGATGCCGACCCGCGACACGTGAATTAACGAGCGACTCCACTAAACACCACGACGATTCGCTCATCGTTAGCGATGGAATCACGAATCTGTAGAACTCCTGCGAGACCCGCGCTTCCGGTTGGGCTCACCGAGATATTCGTGAACTCATGTGCCATCTGATGCGCGCGCACGACAGCTTCCTCAGTGGCCACAACTGGTGAACCACCTGTGTCGGTCATTCCATCCAGAATGCCAATCCAGTCATAAGTCTCATCGTCAAGAATTCCATCGGCCAGGGAATGTGGTTCGGTCTCCCACGGCCACATGCACTCTGCCCACCGCTTGCCAGCATCGCGGGTGCCACCCGATGATTTGGCATGTTCCCATGCGCGAGCCAGGGGCGCACAACCTTCTGTTTGCACTGCATGCATCTTTGGGTGAGTACCAACATTGCGCATGCTGGATGCAATACACGAAGCGAAAGCTCCGCCGCCCACTTGGATAAAGATGCGATCAACGCGATGACCAATCTCTTTTAAGAGTTCCCAACCAATCGTGCGACCACCGTCGAGACACCATGCGTTCTCAGTGCCTTGCACTCCGAAAGGAATTGCACCAGCAGCAACAACTTCGCGGAAACGGAAGACACACGGATCACCTGCGGCATCCGTATCTAGACGAGGACACACACGAATGTCAGCGTTCAGTGATTGCAATTTCTCAATTACTGACGGCGATGCGCCAGTCGGCACGTGCACTGCAACTGGCCACTGCACTGCAGCCGCCAATGTGCTGGCAGCGATTGCTGCGTTGCCACACGATGCAATTGCCAACATCGGGCGTTGTTCTTTCGATGCCCACGGCGTGATTCCTGCACGTTCCGCCATCACCAAATAAACAAGTTCAGTGAATAAGTGACGAGCTTTATGAGACCCCGCAACATTGTGCGTCTCATCTTTCACCCACACTCCGCCATCGGCAGTAAACCCAAGAGCATCGGAGAGTGCATCTGCGCGTTTCATCGGCGTGCGAACGAATCCAACTCCATCAATGGCACGAACTGCATCGTCCAGTTCCCGGATGATGCCAACACGCGTTACGTCGTCGAGGCCTATTGCAGCCCCAAAAGAATCAACAGCTAGGTACTGGCGATATGCGAGAAATGGGTTGTCATCTTCAGTGGGACGAAATGGTTCAATCCCGGCATCAAAACGCAAGACATGTTGACGGTCCGACGCCGTGGCATTTGGACACTTCCACGAAAACGAAGCAGCAATGTCGACATGAGTGCCGCACACAGAACACGTGAGTCCGGTGACGGCAGTATTCATGAGAGATTACTTCGAGATTTTGGCAACGCGCGCGTTGAACTCATTGATGAGTTCGTCCCACACCGGGACATATGCACGCACGGAGCGCCAGAAGGATTGTGATCGACGAGCTTCGAACACATCGAGCGGTGTTCCCTGCTGTTCGACCCATGTGTAGTAACCCAAGTTGAAGATGCGATTCTTATCAAGCGCAGTGCAGTCGATGATCGCATCGGTGGAAACATTGCCCAGGTGCTCGCTGAAGACTTCGGCAGCATCGATCTCAGTGAAGTTGTTCTTGAAACGGTTGGCAAGTGTCTTCACTCGCTCACTTGGATACAACGCACTTCCATCTGTTGCAATCGTGACAATTGCATCATTGGCGCCATAACCCAACAACTTTGCAGTCTTGATTGCCGCAATGACGTTGCAGATAGCAGAGAATCCAAAGTGCGTGAGTGCATCAAGAAGGTCAGCGCTGATGCCATGACGCTGCGACAAATACTGCTGGCCGGCAGGGGTATTGAACAACACGTCGAGTTCGTCGGTTGCACGGTCGGATACTCCGACAACGACGTCGGTGTTCATGACGTTGTGAATCAGTGGAATGTGCTTGTCGCCGATTCCCTGAATGTTGTGTTCACCGAAGCCGTTCTCCAACATGGTGGGGCATTCAAGGGCTTCAACAGCAACGATCTTTGTTCCGTAGATGTCCTTGAGACGATCGCCTGCAGCAATGGTGCCAGCAGAACCGGTTGCAGACGTAAATGCAGCAAGACGAATGTCAGAGAAGCCGTTGGCCTTCACATGTTCGAATGCATGTGCGAGCGCGCGGCCCGTGACTTCGTAGTGACCGGCGTGGTTACCGAACTCACAGAACTGGTTCAGAATGAAGTTGCCTGGATCTTTGGCCATCTCGTTACATGCGTCGTAGATCTCTTTAACGTTGCTCTCCGTACCTGCAGTACGAACAATGTCGGATGGGTCGCGCACCCACTTGTCGAGCCAGTCGAAACGCTCTTGCGACATACCTGCAGGAAGAACTGCAACACCACGTGAGCCCATGAGTGTGCTGATGGCGATACCACCACGCGCATAGTTGCCCGTTGACGGCCACACAGCGCGATGACGCGTTGGGTCGAACTGACCTGTGACAACGCGTGGCACGAAACATGAATACGCAGCGAGCACTTTGTGAGCGGTGATCATCGGGAAGCGGTCACCGAACACCACGATGATGGGTGACTCAATTCCTGTAATGGACGACGGCAGCACGACATGGTCGGGCACTTCTACTTTGTCCCCTGCAAGGTTGTTGTACCAATGCACGCGGAACAGGTTGCGTGGATCGGCAGCGTTCTTGTCAACACCGGCTGTTCGGCTGGCTGGAATGCGATGAGGCTCGGCCAGTTCGGCGAATGTGGGGAGCACAATGTTCTGCTCTGCAAAGCGCTGGATGCTGTTCTCAAGAGAAGAGGCGTCCATGACCTTGTCAGCAAGACCCAACTGTTCCTGAAGGGCAGTTGCGTCGAGGGTTGATTCGAGGGCAGATGAAGCTGTCACTCTCCTAGTTTGCCACCTCAAACGCCCGCTCCCCGACTGCCACGGGTACCCTCATGGTGTCGCCGGTGTAGCCCAATTGGCAGAGGCAGCAGGTTTAGGTCCTGCGTGTTGGGGGTTCGAGTCCCTTCACCGGCACAGTGCATATTTACGATCTCCCCACACCGGCAGTGGTGATTGACATCGCTGCTCTTCGCAAGAACATCTCGGCCATGTCTGCAATTCACCCTGGGCGACGCTTGCGTCCACACGTGAAGGCCCACAAATGCTCGGGCATTGCAGCCGAACAAGAAGGCGCCGGACACTCCTCTTTCACGTGTGCAACTCCTCGAGAAATTCTTGGACTCATTAGTGCTCAGGTGGGAAATGATTTTCTTCTGGCCAACGAAGTGCTCGATGCAGGTCGACTGACTGCGCTTGCAGAGGCTCAAGACCAAGCGCTAATCACTGTCGCGATTGATTCCAATGAAACTCTTGAGGCTGCTCATCGAGCAGGAATTCGCAGCGTGATGATTGATGTCAATGTTGGTTTGCCTCGTTGCGGGATTGACCCGATGAAAGCTGGCACTCTTGCAGATGCTGCTCGTGCACACGGCATCACTGTGCGTGGCGTGATGGGATACGAAGGCCATCTCATGATGGTGAGCGATCGCGACGAAAAGAAGAAACAAGTTCATGAAGCAATGGCATTACTTGCCAAGGCTCATAGCGATGTTGGCGGCGACATTGTTTCCGCAGGCGGCACTGGCACCTACGACATGTTTGTTGGCACCACGGTGAATGAGGTGCAGGCCGGCAGTTACGCACTGATGGACACGCAGTACGCACAACTAGGTCATCCATTCGTGCAAGCGATGTGGGTAGTTGGCACAGTGATCTCTACTTCAGACAAATGGTCCGTCATCGACGTTGGTTTGAAGTCTCTCGGCATGGACCACGGAAATCCGACCATCAAAGATCATTCCGTCTGGTTCTGTTCGGACGAACACATCACCTATTCGCCTAGCGAAGGAACACCAAAGCCAGTCATCGGAGAACGCGTCTTCGTGACTCCTTCCCACATTGACCCAACGATGGCCATGCATGAGGTTGCTTACGTGGCGAATGAATACGGCGAAGTTGTTGCCGAATGGCCCATCGACTTACGGGGTTGGTAAACCAAAAAGACGCGAGAGCAACACTGGCAACTGTGCCAATGCTCGACCTCGATGCGAGATGGCATCTTTCTCCGATGCCGACATTTCCGCAAAGGTTCGGCCGTCGGCATCATCGGGAATGAAAACACTGTCGTATCCGAAACCTGAATCGCCACGCTCGACATCAGCGATCACACCACTGCATTCACCGCTCACGAAATGCATTTCACCTTTTGAATTGACCAAGGCAACAACAGTGCGAAACTTCGCGGAGCGGTCTGCGACACCATTCAATTGCTGCAGCAATAACGCGCGGTTCTCAGCATCGGTTGCGTTCTCGCCGGCGAAACGCGCGCTGTGCACTCCCGGCGCACCATTCAATGCAAGTACTTCTAGGCCAGTGTCATCCGCAATCGCCCACTCTTCTGCAGCATTCGCAATCTCCACTGCTTTGATAATGGCATTGCCCTCCAAGGTCGGTGCTGTCTCATCGATATCGCCGACCGAATCTGGGCGTGGCAACAGTTGTACCCATTCCGGCAACAAGCGAGACAGTTCTGCAACCTTCTTTGGGTTTGCACTGGCGCAGACAAGGCGCATCTGAATTAACGCTCTGGTGCGCGCATCGGCGGTGCTTCAGAAAGAAGTCCCGCCTGAAGATCAAAGATGCGACCAAGTCCAGTGTCGGCCAGCATCAACAACTCATCAAGTTCACCGCGCGTGAATGCCATTCCTTCAGCAGTGCCTTGCACTTCGACGAAACGGGATTCTCCACCATTCACGGGACGCAACATCACAACATTCATGTCGACTTCAGCAGTGCTGTCTTCCACATATGGAAGGTCGAGCACTGGAGTGCCACCACACACGCCAACAGAAATCGCGGCACAGTACGAGTGCAATGGGTTCTCTGTAATCGCACCACTCTGCACCAAACGAGTCACGGCATCATGCAACGCCAAGAAACCACCACAGATACTTGCGGTACGAGTTCCGCCGTCCGCTTGCAACACATCACAGTCCACAACAATCTGACGCTCACCCAACGCGCGCATGTCAATCGCTGCACGCAACGAACGACCAATCAGTCGCTGAATTTCTACGGTACGTCCGCTTTGCTTGCCTTTGGCAGCTTCACGATCAACACGCTCTGGCGATGAACCAGGAAGCATGGAGTACTCAGCAGTGACCCAGCCCTTACCAGAGCCCTTCATCCAGCGAGGAACATCCTCATCAACTGAAGCGGTGCACAACACACGCGTGCGACCGAACGACACCAGCACAGAGCCGGCTGACATTTCAGTGAAATCGCGCTGGAAAGAAATGGGACGGAGTTGATCTGGCGTACGGCCATCGGGACGAGTCATGGCTAAATGTCTAGTCGGTGACGGAGCGAGACCAGCGACTTGCTGTCGAAAGCTCTGGCCCAAGAAGCCGGCGACCGAAGTCAGCGAACCATTCCACATCGCCTGACGACAGAAATGTGTGTGTTCCGGCACGGTCTGAAGATGCTGTGATCTTGCTGTCGCGCAACATCGCCGCCAAAGCGAAAGCTGTCTCGTCGGCACTAGAGACCAGCACGACATCCGGACCCATCACTTCACTGATGACGCGCGACAGATACGGATAATGCGTGCAACCCAGAAGCAAGGCATCGATGTCTGCATCAACAACCGGTGCAAGAAGTCGTTCTGCAAGCAACATCACTTCATCACCACTGGTCTGACCACGTTCCACAAACTCGACAAAGCCAGGACACGCCGTCGCAATGAGATCTAGTGATGCGTCTTCTTCAGCCAGTGCTCGCTGATATGCACCCGATGAGATTGTCCCGACAGTTCCGATGACGCCCACACGACGAACTTTCGAGGCGATGGACAATGCGCGAGCACCAGGCTCCACAACGCTCACCACCGGCACCGGAAGTTCTTCAGACAATTCATGAAACGCTGCGGCTGCAGCGGTGTTGCACGCAACCACTACTGCTTTGACGTCGTGCTCCTTCACCAGGCTCCACGCAATCTCGCGCGCAAACTCGCGCACTTCGCTCGCTGCACGCGGACCATATGGGTAACGACCCGTGTCGCCGACATAGACCAGGTCTTCTGAAGGGAGAACATCGATGACGGCACGAGCAACAGTGAGTCCACCAAAACCGGAATCAAACATTCCGATAGGGCGGTTGTCGGTGCCGGTCATCCTGCAAGGCTAGGCGTAGTGTCGTGTCTCATGCTGACAGCCACCCTTCTCGCCCTTGCTGCAGCAGTACTTCACGCATCGTGGAATCTGTGGGTGAAGCAAAGTGGAGACCGCTGGATCGCCCTCTGGGGCCAAATGACAGTGGGTGGAGTTCTCTGCGGAATCATCCTGCTTTTCACCGGTTGGCCAGAGAATTTGGTGTGGTGGACCGTTGTTGCAAGCGGCCTGATTCACGTGGTGTACGTGTACACCTTGGCGCGTGCGTACAACATCGGTGATTTCTCCGTCACGTATCCCATTGCACGAGGCACCGGAGCACTCATCGCAGCACTCGGTGGCGTTTTGTTTCTCTCTGACAATCTCAATGCTCTATCGCTTCTCGGAATCGCGATCTCTATCAGCGGCATCTATTTGCTTGCAGGTCGTGCCGACAACAAACACGTCCGTGCTGCACTTCTAGTTTCGTTGTGCATTGGTTCATATTCCGTTGTTGACGGACACGGCTCACGTCTCACTGGCGGAAATCTGTATCCACTCGTATTGTTCATCAGCACCGGAATCACCGTGAGTTGCTGGGGAATTGCCACGGGTCGTTCACGCGACATGGTGACAGCAATGCGCTCTACCTGGCATCGCTTCGCACTGGCAGGCGCAGCATCTGTACTCACCTACTGGATGGTTCTCATTGCGATGCAACAAGCACCCGTGGGTTACGTGACTGCATTGCGTGAATCAAGCGTGGTCATCGTCGCACTCGTTGGCACAAAGTATTTGGGCGAATCGGACGCACGACGTCGTGTCATTGCAGCAGGGATAGTCGTTGCAGGACTCGTTGTCTTAATCGCTGGCCGCTAAACGCAACCGCATCACGATTTAGAAGTAGATAATCTTCTCTGCGTTTGCTTCGGCCTGATCAAGGTCATCGGTGTACGCACCAGTGGAGAGATACTTCCAGCCACCATCACACACGATGAAGACAATGACGCCTTCTTCAATTTCACTTGCGACTTTCACAGCACCAGCGAGAGATGCACCAGAGGAAATGCCGGCGAAGATGCCGCATTCGGCAACGATGCGACGTGTCCACTCGATTGACTCGCGAGGACGCACAACACGCTTACGGTCAAGAAGGTCACGTCCATGCCAGTTATCAAATACTGGTGGGATGTAACCGTCGTCCAAGTTGCGCAGACCTTCAACGCGTTCACCTAGGGGTGGCTCCACTGCAACAAGCTTGATCTCAGGGTTTTGTTCCTTGAGGTACTTGCCAACACCCATCAGAGTGCCGCTGGTGCCAAGACCTGCAACGAAGTGCGTGATTTCTGGGCAGTCGCGGTAAATCTCTGGGCCAGTTGTCTCGTAATGCGCACGAGGGTTTGCATCGTTTCCGTACTGGTACAGGAAGCACCACTCTGGATGCTGAGCTGCAAGTTCTTGCGCACGACGAACGGCGCCATTGCTGCCCTCTTCGCCTGGCGTGAGAATGATCTCTGCGCCGAACACTTCCAACATCTGACGACGCTCAATGCTCACCGATGTCGGCATGAGGATCGTGATGGGATAGCCCTTCATGCGAGCAATAGCCGCCAGAGCGATACCGGTGTTACCCGATGATGGCTCGACGATGCGCTGACCAGGCAACAAACGACCAGTGCGCTCGGCATCTTCGATCATTGACTTTGCGATGCGATCTTTCACCGAACCGTATGGGTTCTGGCTCTCCAACTTGGCGATGAGTCGCACATTCGGGTTCGGGGACAAGATGGACACGTCCACCAAGGGAGTGTTGCCTATGAGTTCCAGAGAATTCTGCAAAACGAACACAGACCCTCCATTCCTTCTCACATCTGCAATCGACATGTGTCTCCTTCGCGAGCCCTCGTTTGGGCTCTCTAATGAAACCCAAACCGGCCGATAGCTATTCCCGATAAATCCAGTCGGAATTGTAACCCTTAAAGGTCGATTATTGACTCCTCATGGACGTCCTCGCCCATGATGCGAAAGGACCGGGGCTTTGGCTCCCCTGTTTTCAAGCTGACGATGATGTAGTGCCAGCCCGGATCGGGAGCCTGGGCGATGTCGGTGCTGCTGGGGTATGCCTCGGTATGGGTATGGCTATGAGCGCAGCCAATGACTTCCAGACCATCGGCTTCCGCAGCCAATTCGGCACGAAGGTGCTCTTTAGGGTCAATCGTGTAGACCATCGCGCTGTGGGCGATATTGGTGCAGGGCACAAACCGAACTACTTCCGAGGTTGCGGGGTTTCCTACTAATAGACCACACATCTCCTCGGGATAACAGGCGATGCTGTGCGCGGCCATTGCGGCCGTTGCTTCAGCGGGCACAGAAATGAGGTGCTGGGGTGACTCAGACATCGGTTCGCAGGCTAGCGGTACGCTCATTCTCTCCATGGCTAAGGCACCGAACACCGTTCTTGCGAGCAACCGCAAGGCTCGACACGATTACGAGATTCTCGACGTGTTCGAAGCCGGCATCGTTCTCGTCGGCAGCGAAGTGAAGAGCTTGCGAGCTGGTCAGGTGCAGTTGGTCGATGCCTACGCCCGCATTCTTGATGGCGAAATGTGGCTCGACGGCGTGCATATCTCCCCCTATTCCTTTGCAGTCGGCGTGGGCGCCCATGACCCGGACCGTCCGCGCAAGTTGTTGTTGCACCGCGAAGAGATCAACCGTCTCCATGACCGCATCGCACGCGAACGTTTGTCTCTTGTTCCTCTCGCCTTCAAATTGATTGATGGTCGCGTAAAGGTGGAACTGGCATTAGGTCGTGGACGCAAGAAGGGCGATAAGCGCAATGCGATCGCCGAGCGTGATGTGCAGCGCGAAATGCAACGCAGTCTTGGACGCCAGCGCAAGGGCATGGATTAACCAAGGCAATCAACAGCAAAGGGTCCAGGCCTTTCGACCTGGACCCTTCAATTGAAATTGTTGGTTGCTGTTTATGCGGTCTTGCGACGCTTCATTGCAATTGCTCCACCCGCCAAAAGGAGGAGGACTACAACCGCGATGCCAATGACTACAGGCAGATTCAACTTGGAATTAACTTTGAAGTCTGAATAATCTTCAACCTTCACCGTTGAAGTAGTCGATGTGGAATCTTCTTCTACAAGAGCTACTGGAACCGACACCGTCTTTTCTGAACCATCTACTGAAAAATCAAGCGACTTTGCAGAAGCGCCAAGCTTGATTGACTGCTTCCCGTTACCGCTCAGCACTGTCTTCACTCCACCGCTATTAACAACAATGTCGCCGGTTGGAGCATCGAGCGCGACTCGAAGCGCCGCTACACATGCTTCATTGCAGGAGTATTCCGTTGAAGATTCCGGAATTGAAATTGGTGCTGGATTTTCAGGATTAATCAAAACTGAGACGATTGCATCATCACCAGATGGCGGAATCGTCGCATCAGTTGGCGCTTCTGTTGTCGAAGTCACTTCGGGCTCTGTAGTTGACGTTTCAGGCTCTGAAGGGTCAACTTTAGAAAAAGCGCTCGCGGGAATTACTTCTGTTACACCGTTGACATTCCACAGGGCCTGCATGCAATAGTTCCCGCGATTATTGAAGTACCACGCATCTACCGAGTAAGAACGACCAGCCGTCAAAGTCTTGACGCCATCTTTCTGACCTTTTGACTCGCCACATCCTTGAACAAACCAGTTATCGATGACTTGATCACCATCAATTGCCATTGAGAATCCATCATCGCTAGAAGAAGAGAATTCAATAGCCACATCACCAGAAGTGCCGGGAACCGTGATGTAACCCGTGTAGTGCGCTGCCACCAGTTCTGAGCGACAGGAGTTAAATACTTCACTCAGTCCGTTCAGATTCGCCACTGAAGTGACTGCACCTTCACACTCAGGGAAGAAATTTGGATCGCGTTCAAAATTGTTAAAACCAGATTCATCCTCTGTGCGAAGAGGCACCGAAATTTGATCCTGATCAATCTTGTAGACCTGCACATTGAGTCCAGCTTGATCTTCACTTAGCGCAGAGTTCCGTTGTCGGTCATTCTCATTCGACGAGCTCACAAGGCCAGTGCCTCCGCAACCAGCTAGCAACAAGAGGCCAGCGGCAACGAGGCCTGCTCCCGATTTACGTATTTTCATAATTCCCTTTCAGAATGAATTCAAATTCAGAATTGAAAACTAATTCATTTGTCCCCGTTTGGGAAGCACTCCCTGATTCATACGCCTCGGGCGTACACTGACTCCACACAACCAACCAATGGGGCTGACAGGTTTCGACAGCAGTTTCGTTGTTTGCACGTGCAACCCGAATTGCTCAGATTCGTTAAACGGGGCAAAAAACAGAATTGCCAACGAGCAGTTCGCTCTCGCAGCTTAATTTCTAAGCGGTAGAGAGACATCGTGACCAGCAATGGCGCACGGGGCCAGTTCACCGCAGCCCGGCAACAGAAGCGGTGGATGACGGCAGGAAAGAACGCTGACGATGAGAAAGACCATTGCCATGCTGGAAAGACAGCACGCGACCTAAGTAATTAGGTAACCGACCCGTCGGTGACGTTGCGTCAGCGTTAACACGGGAATGGTTGTATCACTGGTAAATAGCGCCTGATGGACGGGGGTTCGATTCCCCCCAGCTCCACCATTTAGCAGAAATAGACGATTGTTATAGCCTGTCCCTGTTCGCGCCTCTTAGGGAAAAGCTCTCCGACATGAAAAGCACAACAACTCGCAATCTTTTCGGTCTCGTCCTTCTTTTGACCCTTGCGTCTTTTGTTGGTCTCATTCCCGCGAATGCAACGTCGACTGCCACGCTTGCTTTCAACGTGAATGCCAGTGACTCGGGTTCGTACTCAGTTTCAAACCCATCTGTATGGAATGACCTTGCCGGCGGACAAAGTGGAAACATCATCGGAAGTCTCACGTATAACAGCGGAACTCAGGCAATGGTCTTCCCCGGTGGATCCAACTCCACCAACTCCTTGGGATACGTCGACATGGGTTCCGGGCTCAGTAACTTCAGCAGCGGATTGTCCATTGAGTTTGAAAGCCACTTCGGAGCATCAAACCAATCATGGGAAAGAATTTTTGACTTCGGCAACGGTGCCGAAGCAGACAACATTTGGGTGGGCGTCGTGGGTGTCGGCGCAGCAAACAGACTTGCCATCGAAATTTGGAATGACTCTTACTCTCCCAAAAACGTCGCTGGACGATGTGTCTCTCCTGCCAACTCCCTTGTTGCTAATCAATTCGCAAAATGGGTCATCACGCTCGACGGAACGACATGTCGCATGTACAAAAACGGCACAGAAATCAACGTTGAAAGACTTGATGGTGGATTTGGAAGCACACTTGCCGGTCCATCTGCCGGAGTTGCATACCCGTACCTTCCTCGAAATGTCACCCGTACCAAGAACTACATCGGTCGAAGCAACTGGGGCGTAGACCCAGCATTTGATGGCGCAATTAAGTATGTCCGTATTTACAGTTCCGCAATCTCTGGAACCGATGCAGCGAACAACGCCACGACATACACACTTACCTACGCAACAACGGGAGCTGACTCCGGAACAGCACCTGCTGCTCGAACAGGAAACGGTCTCATCACACTGGATGGAAACACAGGAACTCTCGCAAAAGCTGGATACACATTTGGCGGTTGGGCCACCACCTCTGGATCGTCAACAGCAATTGCTGGCTCATACAACTTGAGCGCAAACACGACGCTTCACCCAGTGTGGACTGCAAATTCCTACACCGTCACCTATGACTCTCATGGCGGAAGTTCAGTCAGTGCTGGTTCGTATACGACTGGTTCCACCATCACACTTCCTGCAGCGCCAAACTTAAGTGGATACACGTTTGCCGGATGGTTCGTAGCTTCCGCTGGTGGTTCACCTCTCGGGGCTACCTATGCGCCACCAGGTACGGGTGCAATCACGTTGCATGCCCAGTGGACTGTCAACACCACGACAACAACATCGACCACCACAACGACATCGTCGACCACGACAACGACAATTCCTCCAACAACCACTAGTACTTCGACATCCACATCCACTGTTGCTGTATCTACGAACAGCAACGCAACAACGACAACTACGACGACAATCCCAACAACAGTTCAGTCGGGATCCACAGTCACGTTGACTGTTGGTGGTTTTCAACCCAGCGAGTCCGTCCTCGTCACGATTGATGCAATTAGTTTGAATAAGAGATATGTGGCCAACACAAAGGGTCAAGTTCGATTGCAAGTAAAACTTACAACTGGCAATTCGGCGAAATTTGTAAAGGTCACAGCTGTATCAGCGTCAGCGACTGTGACCCAGAATGTAAAAGTTCTCTCCAGTTCTGGAACCCTTCCTCACTCAGGTAGTTCTTCGTGGGCCATGTTCTTCTTTGCTTCACTTGCAGTCCTGATTGGACATCTCGTCAGACATAGACCGTCTCAACAATCCTCTTTGTAAGTGGATGAGCAACTTCGTAAATAAAAATTATTTTCGCCAGAACACGTAATGGGTATAGCCACTTGCACTCTTGACTTCATCGTGGTGAAAACGGTCAAACAATTCCTCGGGTGACTCCCACAGTCGTTCGCCTGATCGGATCGAGATTGGCGCAACGGAAACATGCATTGTGTCAATGAGATCTGCTACAAGAAATTGCTTAATGGTTTGCACACCACCACCGAGACGAACATCTTTTCCCTGCGCAGCTTCCTTTGCTTGATTCAGAACCTCAAGCGGTGATCCTTCAACAAAATGAAATGTTGTGTCGTCCAGAGTGAAACTCGGGCGCCCATGGTGAGTGAGAACAAACACCGGGGTATGAAATGGAGGGCTGTCGCCCCACCAACCTTGCCAACTGAGGTCCTCCCACGGACCACGAAATGGTCCGAACTTGTTTCGACCCATGATCTCAGCACCAATGTTGCGGTCGTAGTCACGAGTGAAGTAGTCATCAATGCCGCGGGTGCCGCCAGGCTCACTGCGGTACACCCAACTTGCTGTCTGCCCCGCCCACCCAAGAAGCGCCATCGGATCTGCGCTGCCAAATGGCGTTTCCATGCTTTGACCTTCGCCAGCGCCAAAGCCATCGAGGGAAACACCAAAGTTCTGGACACGGAGAAGTTGTTCTGTCACCACAGGACGACTCTACTGTCAGACGAAAACGGAAGAATTCGTCTGACAGATGAATGGCACTGACTTCACATCATCGAGTCATTCACAACAAATGGAAGCTCGATTTCTGCAATATTGCTCACTGGCCCCTCATATGTCTCACGGACAAAGAACACAACCTTGTATTCGCCTTCGGGAAGATCTGTAGTGGGTTTTGCGTTCCGAAACATTTGGTCGGGCAATTCAGTAGCTCCGGTATCCGAGGACCAGAGATACGTGCTGTTCGAAACATCATAGACACCGACCCAATACCCTGCCGCGTCTGATGCTGGTGATTCTGCCGACCATCCATATTGGAACTTGATCGTGCCATCGGCCGGATTACCCACGATTCGTACAAAGGCACCTTGATCAGTTTCAACAACTGGCGACTTAGCACCAACTTCCATTGGACTAATTAGATCGACTCCAACCAGAGAGATAATTGAAACAACACATTTCAATAAGTATTTAAAAAACTTCATTGGACTTCTTTCTTGTTTGTTGATTCAAAGACTTTTTGAATCAACAAAACCCTGCCAAAGTCATTTATCTTTTTGAAGAGACAAACCTTTATCTTCTACATGAAGTATGTCCTTAAAGCTCCACCATTACGTTCATCTCGATTCACGCCGAGCTGGACTTCTTTCTGAAAAGAATAATTACGGCAAGGATCGCTGCCATTCCTGAGGCAAACAGAATTGCCATCTTTGCATTCGTTTGGTCAACCGGATTAGGCAACGCAAGTTCTGTAATGAAGAGAGCAACCGTAAATCCAATTCCTGCTGCAGTTCCGACCCCAATGAGTTGCACCGAATCGGCCCCTTCCGGCATATCCGCAATTCCACTCTTCACAGAGAGACGCGTCGCTAGGAAAATTCCCAATGGCTTGCCAAGAATCAGACCGAAGAAGATTCCCCAAGTCACGACAGACCCCAGTGCTGCACGAAGGCCATCAATTGACACCTCTATTCCACTGTTCGCCAAGGCAAAAATAGGCACGATGAAAAAACTGCTCCACGGATGGAGCAAGTGCAACAACCACTCCACTGTCGACACTGAACTTCTTGCCGCATGACTCGCGACCTTTGCAGCCTCAATGTCGGTTGCATCAAATCCGTCCTCAATGTCAACAAGTTCCTTTTTGAGAAAAGGTTCCGACGGAGCAAGAACACCCATTGCAACACCAGCAATCGTTGGGTGAACTCCCCCTTCGTGCATTGCGAACCATACGAAGACGCCAACAAGTACATAAACCGTAATTGTCTGAATACCCGACCGCCTGACGAGAATCGCAACAGTAATTCCGAAAAATGCGGCGAAGATCCACCCGAATGCAACACCGGTTGAGTACACCACTGCGATGATGATGATTGCACCAATGTCGTCAACGATTGCGAGCCCCAGGAGAAATGCGCGAAGAGATGCAGGAACTCTCCCCTTCGCCACAGAGAGCACTCCTACGGCAAGAGCAATATCTGTCGCAACGGGAATGGCCCAACCGCGTGGAGCCTCTGAGCCCGCAATCAGGAGATAAATAATTGCAGGAATTGCCATTCCTCCAATCGCCGCAATCCCAGGAAGAAGGGCAGCGCGACGATTCGACAAATGCCCGTGCGTCACTTCTCGCTTGATCTCGAGTCCCACCACAAAAAAGAAGATGGTCATCAAGCCATCATTTACCCAATGCCGTAAATCAAGATCGAGAGAATGGCCTGCAAAGCTGAACGAAGCCCGAGCTGACCAAAGACTTTCATAAGATGCCGACCAAGGTGAATTTGCCCAAAAAAGTGCAACAAATGCTGCGAGCGCAAGCAGCACTGCACCAGATGATTCTGTGTGAAGAAAGTCTCTTAACGGTGATAACAACCGAACCGATGTCACGGACGATTTCTTTGAGTCATGGTTCATTTAGGGCCCCTTAAATGCCGACCAGACTTCCCGACTCACCAAGTTGTAACGATCGAAAGGTTACAAGTAAAAAGACTGCATTAAAATTTCAGCGCATACGACGAAGAGTCACCCACGTAAAGTGCTGCATCGCACCCCACGGCGTGATGTGCTCTTCTGACTCCGATGTTTCAAGCTCAAAGAACTCTGAAAACACGGCTGCAAGTTGTGATGGCGAGTATCGACTCACGTCTAGACCCGAGCACTGAGTCGGCCCATCTTCTGCAAAAGTTCCAATAATTGCGATGCCATCAGGGCTCACGGCTTGGGCCATTACCCCAAGATACGCGGCCTTATCTGCCTCCGACGTCATGAAGTGAAATACCGCACGGTCGTGCCAGAGACCAAAGTTCTTTGTGGGCTTCCATTCGCGCACGTCAGCGACCACATATGAAACCGACGAAGTATTTGGAATGCGATGGCGAACTTCGGATACTGCAGCTTCCGAGATATCCATCACTGTGACATCAGCAAAACCATCCGATAGCAGTGAATCGACCAGCAAAGATTGCCCCGCACCTACATCAATCACTGCATCAGTCGATGTCGCATGATTTTTGATGAGTCGACGAGACACCTCTGGATCACGTTGATACCAACTGACCTCATCGGCTTTCTTCGATGAATAGACCTGTTCCCAATGTTCATTTGTCATTTCAACATCCTTAGTTCATCAGTGATTTACATCAAACATGTCTTGAGGAATTCCTCAAGACGAGATGCATCCACGTGTACTTGTAATTTTTGATCTTCAGTGCGGGAGATCTGTAGTGACGGACAAAAAACACCGGCTTCTCCGTGAAAGAAATGAGGCGAGCCCTGCACACCACGTGCCTTTCCTTCTACCCAATCACGAAGCACCAGACGATGCTCCGGATCAGGGCGGTAAATGCAGCCCACTCTGCGGGCAATCTCAATCAAGACATTTTCAGAGTTGATGTCACTCCCCTCTTCAAAGAGGGCGCTTCGTAGAGCGAAGCTTGCTTTTTCCCCGAGAAGAGAATCTTCTTCGTATGCCTGTGCGACGAGTGTTAGAGCGTCCAAAGTGGACTTCGGAAATTTTCCGAAGTCCACATTGCTGAACGCTGAAGGTGCAACTTGTTCACGCAGAGCTGAACAATTTGCTTTTGTCTTTATTGGATCCAGAGGTGATCCGTTCACTAACTCCAACGGCCAAGCTTTTACGATGATGACGACATGTTCGCCGGAAGCCCGTCGAAAATCGTCAATCATTCGCAAACCGACATGGGTGAAAGGACACCAAATGTCTGCAAAGACCTCAATGCTGCTGAGCAACGTCACCAGCCGCACTGTGGCGCGATACCGAAACGCTTCAGTATGAGTGATGCAGGACAAGCGCCAAACATCACATACAGCCACTGGTTCACACCAACAAATACTGTAAGTATCAAGAACCAAGGACTCACCAGAGCAACAAGCACCGCACTGAGGATGGCCATCGTTCCTGCCATTGCAAACAACACGCGCTCCAATGGCCACTTCTTTGATGTATTCATTTGAATCTCTACTTTCTACGTTATTAGTGGCTGAAGTTCACATGAGGAAGAACCCGCAGCAACCACTTTGGCGCATACCAGTTCTT
>JBEDFA010000106.1:0-4922 GCA_041175365.1 Actinomycetota bacterium
TTCACAAACCGGTCAAGGGGTCGTGCCGCTTTCTCCGACCCGGCATCACAGCCCACCAAGGTGGCCAGCAAACCCAATGAAATAGCGATATTGGTTGCTTTATAGGACTTTCTCATGGCACACCTTTTAATAAGAGGACGTTTTCTCCCTTGATAACACACGGGTCAGCCAGGCCCAATTCTCTTAAAACCTGACGGGATTTGTCGGGAATTGGCTAGCCTCATATCTCTATGCAGTTCCCCGTCAATTTGAACCTGGTCGGGCGCCCTGTCCTCGTGGTGGGTGGCGGTCGCATTGCATATCGCAAGGTGCAACAACTTCTCGCCGCCGGTGGCGATGTCACCGTGCTGGCACCGCAGATCATCGACGAGTTCAACGATGTTCCCGTCACTCTTCTCCATCGTGAATACGCAACAGGTGATGCTGCGAACTTTCGTCTCGTCATCACTGCAACGGGCAACACACCTGTTGACCAAGCCATCTTTGACGAATGCGAGTCGCTCGGCATCTGGGTGAACAGCGCCGACGATCCACAGCGTTGCTCATTCACTTTGCCAGCAGCATTTCGTCGCGGCCCCGTGATGCTCACCGTTTCTACTGGCGGCGCAAGCCCTGCGCTTGCATCATTCCTCCGCTCTGAATTGGAACAACTAGTCGGACCAGAGTTCGCAGAGATTGCAGCAACACTTGCTGCACAACGCGCACAGTTCCACGCGGACGGCATCTCGACGGAAGACGTTGATTGGAAGCCGATCATTCGCGAAGCCCTGCAAGAGGCCGCAGTGGAATGCCCACACCTCATGCAATCACTTGCACCTGTTGAGGCAACAGCATGACCGTTCATCTTGTTGGCGCTGGACCTGGAGACCCCGAACTTCTCACATTGAAAGCTGCACGTCTGATTGCCGAAGCAGATGTCATCGTGCACGACTACTTGTCGAATGATTCCATTCTTGAAATGGCCAAGCCTGGAACAGAGTTCATTGATGTTGGCAAGAAGCCAGGCAATCCCACACCCCAAGAACTCATCAACTCGTTATTAGTCCACCTTGGTACGCAACATCTCAATGTTGTGCGTCTCAAGGGTGGAGATCCGTTCGTGTTTGGTCGCGGAGGCGAAGAAGCACAAGCGTTGATGGAAGCACGCATTCCATTCACCGTTGTTCCTGGCATTACTTCTGCCGTCGGTGTTCCTGCGGCTGCCGGCATTCCCGTCACACATCGCAACGTCTCCCCTGCATTCACCGTTGTGACGGGCCATCGTGAGACCGGTGGCGCTTCAGGGATTGAATGGGAATCGCTGGCAAAAGTAGGCGGAACGATTGTCGTTCTTATGGGTGTCGCTGAACGCGCCATCATCGCGAAGCGCTTGATGGACGGTGGCTTGTCTGCCGACACTCCCGTTGCGGCGGTGCGTTGGGGTACGCGCACCGAACAGCACACCACGCGCACCACGTTGGGCGAATTGCATGCAGCTGCACTGAAGGCGCCGAGCACCATCGTGATTGGTGCCGTTGCCGCATACGAGTTCATCTCTGGCGTGCACATTGATTCATTGGTGGCAGGTCAGTAATGCGCCGCTCAATTGATGTTGTGCAAATTGAAATGGGCGACATGCCCGAAGGTCTCGACGATCCCACCCCCGTTGCGTGGACAGTTGCAGTCAGTGACGACTATGACGATGCCGAACCTCGTGTGCAACTCACAGTGGAGCGCATAGGCGAAGCCGGCGAAGGTCTTGTTGCTCATCTCAGCGCCACTAATGCCCGACGTTTACGCAAAGCCCTCGCGGATGCTCTCCGCGAAGTGGGCGAACCGACCGAATAAATCTCTGAACCACATATCAATAAAGAACTCACCAAAGGACACGCAATGACAACCATCAGCTTTAACCCCGCAATTGCACCCGCACCATTCCCACGCGATCTTTATGAAGAGCAGATGCGCGACATCGCTCGTTTCGAGATTGCGATTGAGCAGTTCCTGAAGGGCGAAATCAGCGATGACGTGTTCCGCGTCATGCGATTGAACAACGGTGTCTACGGTCAGCGTCAAGGCGGCACCAATCAGATGATTCGCATCAAGTTGCCTGCTGGTTCCATCACGCCAGAACAATTCGATCTCATGGCCGACTTGTCCGTTGAATACTCCCGCGGATGGGGACACATCACGACTCGCCAGAACATTCAGTTCCACTACGTCGACTTGCGCAATGTTCCCAAGGTCATGCGCCGTATCGCCGATGTTGGCCTTACCTCTCGCGAAGCATGCGGCGACACAGTGCGCAACGTGATGGCGTGCCACCTTGCTGGTGCATGCCCCTACGAGAAGATCGACGTCACGCCATGGGCCGAAGCAACCTTCCGACACTTCGTTCGCAACCCACTGGGTCAGCGTTTGCCTCGCAAGTTCAAGGTGAACTTCTCAGGTTGCTCCACCGACTGTGGTCAGGCCATGTTCAACGACGTTGGTGTCGTTGCAACAACACGCACACGCGAAGACGGCACCATCGAGCCAGGTTTCCGTATCTACATTGCAGGCGGTCTTGGTGCAACACCACACCCCGCACTTGCATTGGAAGACTTCACCACTCGCGAAGACCTTTTGCCCACCATCGAAGCCGCACTGCGCGTGTTCGAACAGACCGGTAACCGCGACAACAAGTTGCGCGCACGTTTGAAGTGGGTTGTTGATCAGCTCGGCATTGACGAAGTGCGTCGTCGCGTCATCAAGATTCGCCACACACTTCCTGCATCCAGCACATGGCCTGGTGGCATTCCGCCCGAAGTGATGGCAGCAGGCGACGTAGCAGCGGGCCGTCTTGCCGATGGTGAAATCTCACAAGTCGGTCAAGGCGTTCGCGTTGAGTTGAATAGCAGCGATCCATTCCGTCGTTGGGAAAATGCCAGCGTGATTCGCGGCGCAGCAAACGGCACTGTGTCCGCAGTTGCATATGCAGCACTCGGCGACATCACTGCAGATCAGTTCCGCGGCCTTGCTGCGATTCAGCGTCACTTCCAAAGCGATGTACGCCTCACGAATCGTCAGAACGTTGTGTTCCGCGGTTTGCAGCCAGACCAGATGCGCGAACTGTACGACCGCCTCGATGCCATTGGCATGGCACGTCCGGGTGCAGAACTTGCACGTGACGTTGTTGCCTGCCCCGGCGCCGACACTTGCAACATCGCAGTGACACAATCACGTGGTTTGGCCAACGCCATTGGTGAGAAGTTGGAAGAGGAAGGCCTCGCAGAAGTCGGCGGCGTTCGCATCAACATCTCTGGTTGCACCAACAGTTGTGGCCAGCACCATGCAAGCGACATTGGTTTCTTCGGAGCAGAGCGTCGTGCACATGGCAAGTCATTGCCTGGGTACCAAATGCTCCTCGGTGGATATGTCGGCGAAGAGCAGATTCACTTCGGCGAGAAGGCCTTACGTCTTCCTGCGAAGAATGCACCGGAAGGTGCCGCTCGCGTGATTCGTCGTTTCAACGATGAGCGTTCCGCTGGCGAAACCTTCCAAGGTTGGTTGGCACGCAGTGGTGGTGCAACGGCAGTGGCCGAAGGTTTGAAGGACCTCGACAACGTGCCAGAGCCAGACGCAGCACCTGACTTCTTCGTGGACTACGGCGAAACCGGACCATTCTCCGGCGAAGTCGGCGACTCTGAATGCGCCGTCTGACCTGAAGTTCTTGTATTTGCAGAATTGCATCTGCACATGGACTTTGACTTACTTCAAGATTTGAACAGAAACCTTCAGAGTCGACTTTGGCGTGGTCTTGTACTTAGCTGTCACCAAAGTGAGTGTGCATGATGAAGGCTTTGTTGCCGCAAGGAACATCTGACCTGAGATCTTGCAACCACCCTTGACTGACCATTTTTGAGCGCCCTTCGAGGGTGCAGTGATCATGGTTCGTAAGTTTGTCTTGCCCTTCACCTTCATCTGAATATTCGGGGTGACACCACCAGATGTTCCTGCCTGCGATGTCATTGTTGCGGACACTGCAACAACAGAGACTTTGTAGGACAACGTCGGGTTGAGCCCAGTAAATGTGCACGTCTTGACACTCACCGAACAACGCTTTCCACCAGGCGACAATGTCGCAACATACGTAGTGATTGTTGACTGTCCCGATGTAGGAACATCCCAAGAGGCAATGACCGACTTTGATCCGCCACGAATCAGCGAAACACCTCGTGGTTCACTCACCGATTCGCTGACAATTTGAGAAGGATTAGACACCGATGGCGACGAACCGGACACTGTGAAATAGCGAGTCACCGTTGAGATGGAAAGGAAGTTCGTGTCCTCGGAATACTCGGCATCGATAATGCATTGACCAACTGTTCGGACGGTGACAACTGACCCATTGACGGTACACACATCTGGAGAACCTGAAATAAATGAAGCTGATTGGCTGGAACTGAGTTGAGCGTAGGAACCAATGTTGAAAGGTGCATCGCCAACTTTCACAGAGGGCAAAGTTGAGAACGAGAATGACATCGTGTGCGAAGCCTTGTCGATTGTGACAACTTCGGGCGACGAAACGAGAGTTGCGAAATTCTCCGATTCCGCCTTTGTGGTTTCCACCAGGCATGTGCCAGCGCTATTAGAGAGCAACGCACCATTCACAACACGACAACCAACAGCAGAACCATCGGAAGCCGCAAAGGACAAACCGCCAGATCCGTCACCACCTGAAGCCGTGAGGGACAACGGCACACCAAAGATTGTGCTTGTCGTGCCAAGAGTTACGGCCGATTGCGGGGCTTTCCCGATCGTGAAAACAAAATACGCATCTGGAAATTCGATCACAGTTGAACTTCCCGCTTGCGACAATCTGATGGAACATTCACCAGCCGAGATAATCGTCAAAATACTGGCAGAGATTGAACATGCAGAACTACTTGTCGAGGTATCAA
>JBEDFA010000107.1:0-4948 GCA_041175365.1 Actinomycetota bacterium
TGCGATGTAAGCGAACAACTTCATTGAGCCAGCGCTTTCCTTCTTTGCTTTGCGTTGTGCTTGTGCCATGTCAGGCCTCCTGTGTGTGATTTTGTTCGCGAATTAATGCGAGAGAAATTGAAATAACCGCAATGAATGCACTGCCGGCCATGAAGCAGAGAGTGACAAACCCCAGCTCGCGGAACCAAACGCTAGTGCAAGGCACATCAAGACTGCACACGTTCGATTCAAGCGTTGGGAACCATTCAAGCAAGTAGTGGTACGTGGAAACGACAAGACCAATGGATGCAAGAACGATTGAGTAACGAGCGATTTGTTTGTCCCGACGAATTGCAGCGACGAAAGTAATGATCGCAATCGAGTACATCGCGATGCGCTGGTACCAACACAATTTGCATGGTGCGTATCCAACGCTTTCGCTGAAGTACAAACTGCCCACCATCGCACCAGTGGTGATGGCACACATGAGCCAGATGCCGCTCTCGCGCACGTTGACAAGCCAGCCACTAAAGACCTCTGTCTTGCCTTCAAGAATCACGGCAAGAAGGGTTCCCAGTCCACCCACGAGGGTGGCCAGCGCCAAAATCGCACTAAATATTTGGACGCCGTCGGAGTTCATTGCCTCCATTCTTGCCCCTGATTTGCGCAGAACAGTGGCAGGATTGAATGGTGACTTCAGCGACCATCGGCATTGATGCCCTCCACGCCATGCGCACCGACCGCCGCAAGCACCGGGTCGAGGAGATGGACTGGTTTGAGGCCCTGTATCGGGTCTATTTGGCCGCTTTTCTTGGCGGTGGGGCCATTTTCTTCCTCTCCGGGCTCGTCGGGGATGCCACTTTCACCCCCTCGGACATGGCGAACATCCACACCCACACCCCCCATGTTCTGGGTCTCATCACTGCCCTGACCGTCTTTATTGGCCTTCGCAGCGGCGCCAATGGTGGCCCTTTGGCCGTGGAGGACGCCGAAGTCCGCCACGTTCTGATGGCCCCGGTCTCCCATGCCCAGGTCCTCCGCCACCCCGCCATCCAACGGTTCCGCACCTTTGCCTTTGCCGGGGCAATCGCCGGGGGCACGGCCAACCA
Organism: Actinomycetota bacterium; assembly: GCA_041175365.1. Taxonomy (GTDB): domain Bacteria; phylum Actinomycetota; class Acidimicrobiia; order Acidimicrobiales; family Ilumatobacteraceae; genus UBA2093. Next base: position 1,089 of record JBEDFA010000107.1, read on the forward strand.
GCTTCTCGGGCGGCGCGTTCCTGATGCCCCAGCGCTCGGTCTCTTCGCTTTGTATGGCGCCATCGCAGGGGCGATCGTCGGACTCTTGTTTGTCGCCAGCGCACTTCTCGCTCATGGTCTCGGTCTTGCGCGATGGATGACAACTGCAATCGCAACCATTCTCTTCGGATGGCAAGTGGCGGTCACGGTTGGCGACACGAACATTGCCGGACCATTCGACTTTGTCGGTGGCATGTCAATGGGTTGGTCGCGCGTGCACTTCGTCGACTTTGTCGGAGCTGCTCTTGTACTGATCCTCTCGCTTCTCTCCATCACACTTGTCGGACGTTTTTCTCTTGAAGCACTCGCACGTCGCAGTGCGTTGGTGTCGCAGTTGAAGTTTGCTGTCACCTTGCAAGATGTTCGAACCGTCGTTCTTCTTCGTCGTCAACTCAGCCAGGAACACATGCGCGTGAAGCCATGGGTGAAAGTGCCTCGCGTGCTGCGACGTGATGTTGTGGTGGGTCGTGGGTTCAGAAGTTTGATGCACTTCCCATTACGACGAGTAATTCGTATGAAGCTTCTCAACATCACAGCAGCTGCAGCGTTAGTGCTTGCATGGCGCGGCACTACTCCACTTGTTGTTGTCGCCGGACTTTCATTGTTTGTGCTTGGTCTTGATGTTGTCGAGCCGTTGTCACAAGAAGTTGATCAACCTGACCGCACAGATTCATTGCCACTCGAACGCGGATATCTCATGTCGAAGCATCTCGTTGTGCCGGCATTGGCATCGTTGTTCTTCTTGCCTGCAGGTGTCGTTGCTGCGTTCATCATGGAGCCACAAGCATCCACTGTTGCATACGCCGTTTTGCTTGGAATTGTTGCTCTTTTGGGCGGTGTTGCTGGTGCCGCTATTAACTCTGTGAAGGGTGCACCCGACCCATTAGGTGGTGCGAACGAGGGTCTTGCATTGCCACCAGAGGTCAGCGGCATGGGCACCGTCATTCGATCCGCATGGCCACCCGCAGTCAGCATCATTGCGTGTCTACCCGTTCTTGCGTTGCGATACGGCGTAGAGAATCAGAGCGACATTCTTGGCAACACATTGCGCGCCGTTGGTGGTGTCGTCATCTTGCTAGTGCTAGTTGCCGGTTGGGTGCGTCAACGTGATGCCATCCACGCGTACTTCCGCAACATCAAATCTTCTTCACCTTCGTCCACCACGGAAAGCAACTGACATGGCTCGCACACGACAGAACATCCACGCACCCGTACAAGCAGCAGCACTGCACGTCAGCAACGTTGCAAAGTCATACGGCACTTCTCCTGCGCTTGACCCCATCACCTTGGAAGTCGCTGAAGGTGAACGCATTGCATTGATCGGACACAACGGTTCAGGCAAGACAACCATGATGCGCATCGCCGCTGGCTTGCTCGATGCATCGCAAGGTTCCGTTTCCATTTGCGGCCACGCATCTGGTTCCTTGTCCGCACGTGCGTCACTCAGCTTCATTGCAGATCAACCAACGTTCTATGACGACCTCACCTTGTGGGAACACATGGAATACGTTGCGCGACTTCATGGGGTTGAAGAGTGGGAACAAACTGCAGCGGATCTCCTTGATCACCTCGGGCTGTATGACCGTGCCGATGAGATGCCGAATCGTTTCTCTCGTGGCCTCAAGCAAAAGTCCGCAATCGCCCTTGGATTTATTCGTCCGTTCGACCTTCTTCTCGTCGATGAGCCATTCGTTGGTCTTGATGCTTCAGGCAAGGAAGCGCTGCTGGAACTTCTCGCATCCGCCTCGGAGAACGGTTCCACTGTCATCGTTGCAACGCACGAACTCGGGTTTGTGCACACGGTGAAGCGCATCGTTGCTTTGCGTGACGGACGCCTCGTGTACGACGGTCCAACCGAAGGTATTGATGTTGACAGTTTGGTCCGTACCGAAGACCCTGCAGGGGAACACGACGGAGAAGGCAAGTAGTCTTTAGCCATGTACACATACGACGTTGTTTCCGAATCTGTTCGTAACCCACATGAGCTTGCTGCAGAGCTCACTCGTCGTTCCAGCGATGGCTGGGAAATTGTTCAAATCACGTACGACGGTGCGGCATGGTTCCATGCATTCATTCGTCATGCGGGCAGTGTCAGCGTTGCGCCATACCCCGGCATGAAGGCAACAACTCCTGCGGCAACTGCCCCAGCCGCAACAGTGTCAGCAACTCTCGGTGGTCCATTGTCCGATGCCGCCAAGGCTCCTACGCCCACTGCGAACAACACATCTGCAACCTCGCCCAATGTTCCTGCCAACTGGTATCCAGATCCATCAAAGCGATACGAACTTCGCTACTGGAACGGCAGTGCTTGGACTGCTCATGTTGCCACTGGCGGCGTGCAGTCCACCGACGAGCCTAAGTAATTCATGCAGGCCATTTCGCTTGGCCACGCGGGCATTCTCATTCGCACGCGGGGAATCACCATTGTTTGTGATCCTTGGTTTGTTCCCGCGTTCTTCGGTTCATGGTTTGTCTTCCCGCGTAACGACCAATTGTCCGACGACATCATGCATGATGTCTGCAACCCGGATTTCCTGTACATCTCTCACTTGCACGGCGATCACTTCGACGCATCGTTTCTTGCAGAGAAGATGAACAAGAACACCACTGTTCTTCTCCCCGATTACCCCACACGTGAACTTGAGCGTGAGTTCAACAAACTGGGATTCCGTAAGTTCGAGCGCACCATCAATGCATCAGAGCGAGAGATTGCTCCCGGTGTCTCTATTGCTATTCATGTTGAAACTTCCATCACTGATGGACCTGGCGGTGACTCTGCGCTAGTGGTCTCTGATGGCGAAGCACGGTTAGTGAATCAGAACGATTGCCGTACAAATGATTTGAATGCATTGGTGAAGCACGGCAAGGTTGACCTTCACTGGCTGCAATTCTCCGGCGCCATTTGGTATCCGATGGTGTACGAGATGGACGAAGCTGAGAAGAAGCAGCTCTGCATTGACAAAGTTGAGAGCCAATTCGCACGTGCGTTGCGATATGTGGAATCAGTCAACGGCACCACCGTTGTTCCTTCAGCTGGTCCACCGTGTTTCCTCGACGAAGATTTGTTCTCACTCAACATGGTGACGGGTGCTGAGACCAGCATCTTCCCCGACCAGATCGAATTCCAACGTCGGATGTCGGACATCGGTCGTTTGAATGCAGCCACCACAATCCCCGGCACCTCCTTCACTGTTCTTGGTGGCGGCGTGACGGTGGAACAGCCAATGAGTGGTGAAGACATCACCCGCATCTTCACGGAGAAAACAGCGTATTTACGCAAGTATCAAGCTGATTGGGCGCAATGGCTTGCGGACGAAAAGGCCTCATGGGCTTCCCCTGATACCGACGTGATTGCAACGTTGAAGTTGTGGTGGGAACCATTGATGGCAATGTGCCCGAGCGTGCGTCAAGGCGTTGGTGGCAATGCATTGCTGAAGGCCGGTGACCTCAATATCTACATCAACTTCTTTGATGGTCTTGTTGAAGAACATGCTGGTCAAGCGTTTGCATACAGTTTCACTGTCTCTCGCAATTTGTTGGAACGCATTGTGTCGACTCGTGCTGTGGACTGGTCGAACTCTTTGTTCTTGTCGTGCCGTTTTACTGCGTGGCGCGAAGGTGGCTACAACGAGTACTTGTACAACTTCTTGAAGTCGCTGTCCGTCGAGCGCATGACGCGCACCGAGAGCGAAGCGAAACAAAAGTTGCAGGGCATTCCGTCTGATGAATCTGACATCACCATTGGTGATTATGTGGTGCAACGTCGTTGCCCGCATCGCAATGCAGACCTCAGCGTGTTTGGCGAGATTGAAGGCGACAAC
>JBEDFA010000108.1:0-3822 GCA_041175365.1 Actinomycetota bacterium
TTGCTTGTGACACCGTCTTGTTTCCAGTTCGCATCAACACTGATGGTGTTCACACTTGCAACAAGATCAACTTTGTGGCGCACATCCGTTTCCACACTCACCGAAGAGTTATTGAAGGACGAATACAACCCATTGCCCACTAGCAACGCTGCAATTGCTGCACCGATGGCTAATGGAACTGGTCGATTCAACGTGTGAATCCCTTGAGTGCAGCAGCAACGCGCTCTGCAAGTTCGCTCATGATTGCGTCTGTGTGTGCAAGACCAACGAACAGTGCCTCGTATGCACCTGGAGCAATTGCAACGCCACCATCGAGAAGCGCGTGGAAGAACTTGGCATACAACTTCTCATCTGTTGTCTTTGCTTCATCAAAGTTTGTAGGAGCACTTGTCAATGCGTCACCAAAGTGCATACCCACCAATGTTCCGACCACGGGGAATTGTGCATGGATGCCGACAGTCGCACATGCATCGCGCAACATCACTGACAACGAACGTGCACGTGCGAGAAGCTCCATATACACGTCTGCATTTAATTCATTCAACGCCGCAAGACCGGCAGCAGTTGCAAGTGGATTGCCGGCGAGTGTTCCTGCATGGAAGACACTTCCGAGTGGTGTGAGATTTTCCATGATGTCGCGGCGACCACCGACTGCACCGATGGGCAAGCCACCACCAATGACTTTGCCGAAACATGTGAGGTCTGGTCGCACATCAAACTTTGCTTGAGCACCACCGGTACCAAGACGGAATCCTGTGATGACTTCATCGAACACCAACAACGCACCAACACGATCACATTCAGCACGAAGTCCTTCAAGGAATCCCTTTGCTGGCGCAACAACACCCATGTTGGCGGCAACTGGCTCAACGAAGACAGCTGCAACATCGTCATCAAGTTTTGGAACAACGTTGTAAGGCACGACCCACGTATTTGCCACTGCTTCTTCTGGAACACCAGCGGTACCAGGAAGTCCCAGTGTTGCAAGGCCACTGCCACCTGCAGCGAGCAATGCATCGGTTGCACCATGGAAGTTTCCGTTGAATGTCACGATGCGCTTACGACCCGTTGCACCGCGTGCAAGTCGCACTGCAGTACTTGTTGCTTCGGTACCGCTATTCATGAAGCGCACGCGCTCACATGAAGGAACTCGTTCACCGATTGCTTCGGCCAATTTCATTTCACGCGGAGTTGGAGCACCGTATGACGTGCCGTTTCCTGCTGCGGAACGAATCGCTTCTGTCACCTTCGGATGTGCATGACCAAGAATGATTGCGCCATAACTCTGCACTAAGTCGATGAGATCAGTTCCTTCGACATCCCACACGCGCGCACCTTCAGCGCGCGACACGATGTACGGATTGCCACCAACAGACTTAAACGCGCGGATGGAAGAGTTCACTCCGCCAGGGATTGCCTGTGCAGAACGATTGAACACTTCTTCGTTTGATGGAAGACCTGCACCTTTGCACACTGTTGCAACGCAACCAGCGGCTGCACAACGGGTGGGATCACAGAATGGAATTGTTCCCGACATGGGGTCTCCTACTTCGCGGAGTACTCAGCGAACCAGCGCGTGAGATACGTGAGAATGATGTCAGCGCCAGCGCGCTTGATTGATGTGAGGTGTTCAAGTGCTACTGCGTCGTGATCAATCCAGCCTCGTTCTGCAGCAGCTTTAATCATGCTGTATTCACCACTCACGTGATACGCAGCAACAGGTGTATCAACTGAAGCTCGTACCTGACCAATCACATCGAGATACGACAACGCAGGTTTCACCATGACGATGTCTGCACCTTGTTCAATATCTTCAAACACTTCACGCATGGACTCGCGTGCATTGCGCCAATCTTGCTGGTATCCCTTGCGATGTCCACCGCCGGCGATTTGCACATCCACTGCATCGCGGAACGGCCCATACAACGCAGATGCGTACTTTGCGGAGTACGCCATGATGGCAACATTCTGGAAACCCGCATCGTCAAGTGCTGCACGAATTGCACCAACTTGACCATCCATCATTCCGCTTGGTGCAACAACATGTGCACCTGCTGTCGCCTGCGCAATTGCGGCTTTGCAATAAATCTCAATCGTGGCGTCGTTATCGACATCACCATCTGCACCGACAATTCCACAATGCCCGTGCGACGTGTATTCGTCCACGCAGAGGTCCGCCATGATCACCATGTCGTCGCCGACTGCATCACGCAATGCTCGTAACGCCACCTGGGCAATGCCCTGAGGGTTAAAGGCACCTGACCCAATCTCATCTTTGGTGGCTGGCACGCCAAACAAGATGACTGCCTTCACGCCAAGCTCACGCAGACCCTGAACTTCTTCCACCAACGAGGCCACGGTGTGTTGCACCACGCCCGGCAGGGACAAGATGGGCTGCGCCTCGGTGATGCCTTCACGGACAAAGAGAGGCGCCACAAGGTCGGAGACATGGAGCCGAGTTTCGGCAACCAGTTCGCGCATGGCCTGGGAGGTGCGGAGACGACGAGGGCGTGAAACGGGGAAGGTCACGCCCTGATGCTATTGGCATCGGTGCCCAGCCTGACCTGCGGCCGGCCCAAGGTGGCCTATTCAGCCTCGAGAATGCGTTCGGTGGTCTCGATTAATGACTCGAGGGTCTGTTCATCGGCCACAGCAGAGAGGTCGATTCCGAGGGCATCGGCCACTTTGGCAGTGGACGGACCGATCGCCACCGCCACCGGCGGGGTGCTGGTGCCAAAGGCTTCGAACCATGCGGTGACCGCACTGCCCGAGGCGAGCAACAACACATCAGCGGCAAGAGCTGGCTCCATCAGTTCTGGAGTTGGTCGTAATTGCACAGTGCGATACGCCACCACTTTTGTGATCGACCAACCTTTTGCCGAGAGTGACTCTTCCAGCGATTCATCCGCCAAGTTGCCTTGCACCAAGAGAACAGTGCCAGAGCCCTCGGGGAACTGTTCTGCAAGAACTTCTGCTCGTGCAGGATTCGCAATCAACGTCACCGCGGTATCCAACGAACGAGCTGTGGCATCACCAACCGCTGCGATGTGCGGGAAACGTGGTGCGTCACCAGCAGCTTCTGCAGCGGAAATGAATGGTGCAACCCGATCTGCGCCATTGGGTGAAGTAACAACGATCCAGTCGAACTCGTGAAACCGGTGCAGCACTTCGTCACGTTCGTACCCTTCGTCATCAGGTTCTGCAATTGCAATCAGCGGCATTTCAACAACGTCGGCACCGCGTGCTTCTAACAATCTGCGAAGAGACTCGTTCTGCGTGATGGAGCGTGTGATGACGACGGATTTACCATCAAGCGACGAGGACATGACTACGCCTTGTCCTGCAATCGACTTCGACATTCAACGGCCATCGCGACACCAACAACGATGTGATCATCGGAGTCACCAATCTCGCCTTCAAGTTGCACTGTATTGCTGATGTCGTCAGCGGCCATAAATGCCCTGAATACACCGTCTTTTGACAGATGTGCAGCAACAGGAAGAGAGCAACCGGCGCCAAGTTCTGCAAGGAACGCACGCTCTGCTTCCACTGCGCGACGACTTGGCGCATGATCAATGCCGGCGAGTACTGCGGCGGTGACAGCGTCATCGACACGACATTCCACTGCAACGGAACCTTGACCAACCATCGGAACTGCAACATCGAGCGGAAGAACTTCGGCGATGCGATCGGTAATGCCCAGAATTTCCATGGCTGCGATTGCCATCACGATTGCACCACCATCGGGAATCTTGGAAAGACGTGTCTGAATATTTCCGCGCAAATCAATGAACTGAAGATCAGGACGAAGGCGAGTGAGTT
>JBEDFA010000109.1:0-17386 GCA_041175365.1 Actinomycetota bacterium
GCGGAAACAGCCATGGGGGCAACCTTTCGTCGTGCAAGACAGAGCGGGCTTGCTTTTTCTCTCTGTGTATACAACTCTAATACAAGTGAGAACTATCCGCTATCACCAGATTGCCGAAGAGTTGAGGGGCCGCATTCTCAGTGGTGCCTATGCGGCCGGTCGTTTGATGCCCAGCGAGTCCGATCTTTCGGGCGAATTTGATGTCAGTCGAGTCACCGTACGCAAGGCGCTTGAAATGTTGCGTGACGACGGTCTTGTTGATTCACGGCAAGGGTTTGGCTGGTTTGTTGCGGGGGAGACAGTGCGTCAGCCTTTGGCCCGGCTTGCCACCATTGAAGAACAAATGCGTGACTCTGGAGCTGCACCAGAACGTCGCGTCTTGGAGTTTGCATTTGAGAAGGCGCCGAAGGATGTTGCTACTTCTTTAGGCACGTCGCAGGTGTTGAGAGTGCGCCGTGTGAATTTGGCGGACGGTGAGCCCTTCGCGATCGTCACTGTGTGGTGTTCTGCAGAGTTGGGTCAGAACCTGTCGCGTGCGGATGTGGAACGTTCACCGTTCTATGAGTTGCTGGATATTCCACTTGCTGGTGCAACACAAACAATTGGTGCTGACGCAGCGACATCAGAAGAAGCAGAACTCTTGAAGGTTCCTGTTGGCTCGCCGGTGTTGCGCTGCTTACGCACGACGACAAGCGTGGAGGGAAAGACTGTGTTGTTCTCTCGACATGTGTTCCCTGCGCACCGCACAGAGTTTGTAGTCGACTTGCCATTTGTCGATCAGTCGATCGCGCCAAGCGGCCTTCGCCTCGTCGATTAGATCAGTTATCTAATTAGTTAGGCGAGGAACTGCTTCGCCCAGCCGGCGTAGTCCTTCGCCAAACCATCACGCATCGCAGTGATGACCTCAGCACGCAAACGCTTTTTGCTGTGTGCGTGTGCGTCCATGTTCAGCGCAAGGTATGACTTCGCGAGGTTCATCGCAGTGTCCATCAGTTCCGACTCTTCGACAACAAGGTCGAGGAAGCCCGTTTCGACGGCATTCTCTGGAGTGAAGACCTCTGCCATCAACACCGAACGGCTAAGCGCTGCTGGTGTGATGCGATGGCGAAGAATCTCAATTGTGGAGAACGGCATCGTCATGCCGATAGCAACTTCGTTCGCTGTGTAGCGATAGTTGCCCTTGATGCCAATGCGGTAGTCGCAGCTCTCTAAGAAGAACACGCCCATTGCGATGGCATGTCCAGGACACGCAGCAATGATGGGAGTGGGGAATGACAGCAAGCGAATTGCTAATTCAATTCCACCATTCAGCATGTCGACTGCTGGCTGACCACTTGCAGCGAGAATCTTGAGGTCGAAGCCTGCCGACAAAATTCCTGGACGTCCCGTGAGAACAACCGGTGCTTTGTCTTTTTCTGCTTGATCTAAGGCTGCATTGAGATCCGCCTGCAATGTCGGTGACACTGCATTCGCTTTGCCATCGTCCATTGTGATGACGGCGACGCCATCGGTGAGTGCGTAGGTGACAGTTGAAGTCATTCGACTACCACTTGTCCCAGTGAAGAACTTTGCTGAGTGGCTCGCGCTTTGCAGGCTTGAAATCTGTACCGATGGTGTACGCGATGGGGAAGAGTCCACCCTGTGTCACTTTGTCGTACGGGATGCCGAGCAATTCGGCTGCTTCCTTTTCTCCATCATTCATGAGGTGGATAGTGGTCCACGCCGAACCCATTGCACGCTCGCGCAAAGCAAGCATGAAGCTCCACACTGCAGGAAGCAATGAACCCCATGCGCCAGCGGTGGCGAATGAAGGCAAGTTGTCAAGACGTCCGTCGATGCACGGAATCATGAGAAGAGGTGCCTTCTCGAAATTGTCGGCAAGGTATCCAGCGGAGTCGCGAACAAGATTCATGCGCTCGCCACGGGTGTCACCGCTTCCGTATTCGCGACCAGGCATGTTTGCGTACAGTTCCCAATTCTTGCGATAGATATCGGCAAGAGCCTTCTTCTTTGCAGCGTCTTCAATGATGATCCAATGCCAGCCCTGGCTGTTGGAGCCGGTGGGGGCCTGCAATGCGATCTCGAGGCACTCCTCGACGATTTCGCGCTCGACAGGCTTGTCGAAATCGAGGCGCTTGCGCACGCTGCGTGTTGTCTTGAGGACTTCGTCTGCTGAAAGGTTCAAATGCATGTGGGCAGTCTGCCACGGGTTCAGTGTCGTTCGTGACTTGTGAGCGTGGCAAGATGACGAGATGAGCGACAGAGTTACTATCTCCATCTCCGACGGCATTGCCGACGTCCGTTTCAACCGTGCCGATAAGCGCAACGCACTCGACGGCGAGCAGTTCCAAGCAATCGTTGACGCTGGTGAGTCTCTGAAGACGAACAAGAAGATTCGCGTCGTCGTTGTCTCAGGCGAAGGTGCATCGTTCTGTGCAGGTCTCGACCTTGCTTCCATGGGTGCAATGGCCGGTGGTGGTGAGCGCACCGAGGGAGAGCGTCAACCATCTGCATCCGACATGTCCGGGGACCGCATTACGCACCTTGGCCAGCAATCCGCATGGGTATGGCAAGAAGTCCCCGTGCCCGTCATCGCGGCTGTTCATGGTCACGCTTTGGGCGGCGGCTGCCAGATTGCTTTGGGAGCAGACATCCGCATTGCTCACCCCGACACCAAGTTCTCCGTGCGTGAGACCTATTGGGGTCTCGTACCCGACATGGCCGGAACTGTCTTGATGCAGGGTCTTGTGCGTCCCGACATCATGAAGGACATCGTGTTGTCCGCTCGCATCTTTGATGGTCGTGAAGCAGCCGAGATCGGCATCGTGACCCGCTTGTCGGAGACCCCACGCGAGGATGCCTTCGCCTATGCCCAGGAAATCTGTAAGCGCAGCCCTGATGCCGTGCGCGGAGCCAAGGAACTCTTGAACCGCCTCACTATGGACTTCGCCGCCGCCCAGTTCGCAGCGGAGCGCCGAATCATCGGCAGCCTCATTGGTGGCCATAACCAGCGCGAAGCCGTCATGAGCGACTTCGAAAAGCGCGCACCTGCCTATATCGACCCCAAATAGGGCTCGGCATTGGGTCACGTGACGGTGTGACCCTCGTAATTCCCTTGTGAGGGCAGGGGAGGCTGGATAGCCTCTACTACTGCTCGGGTCAGCGTCGCCCCGGGAGAACACAACTTGATTCTCCGCCGTGGCTTGCCACGGTTCCTTGAAGGACTAGACGCTCATGAACCCAGATCTCCCCGCTGCCCACGGTCTCTACGACCCTCGGTTTGAACACGATGCATGTGGTGTGTCCTTCGTTGCCAACATCAAAGGCGTCCGTAGTCGCGAGATTGTGACCCTTGGTCTGACAGCTCTCACCAACATGGAGCACCGCGGTGCAACAGGCGCAGAGCCAGAGACAGGTGACGGCGCAGGCATTCTCATTCAGGTGCCCGATGCATTCCTTCGCGCCGTTGCTGGTTTTGATCTTCCTGCGGCAGGTTCCTATGCAGTCGGTATTGCATTCCTTCCGCAAGCTGCTGTAGATGTGGCAACAGCGGTCGCCACCGTCGAGAAGATCGTGAAAGAGGAGGGTCTTCGCCCGCTCGGTTGGCGCGATGTTCCTGTGAACCCTGATTGCCTCGGCGCATCGGCTCGTGCCGTGATGCCAACAGTGCGCCAGTTCTTCCTTGATGATCCTGCTGGTGCTGCTGATATCGATCTTGATCGCAAGATTTTCATTGTGCGCAAGCGCATTGAGCATGAACTCACCGGCACGATGCGGACGTACTTCTCTTCACTGTCGGCACGCACGATTGTGTACAAGGGCATGCTCACCACACCAGAGCTTGAGCAGTTTTTCCCAGACCTTTCCGATGAGCGCATGGAATCCGCACTTGCATTGGTGCACAGCCGTTTCTCTACGAACACTTTCCCATCGTGGCCATTGGCTCACCCGTACCGCTTTATCGCGCACAACGGTGAAATCAACACAGTGCAGGGAAACCGCAACTGGATGCGCACACGTGAAGCTCTGCTTGCTAGCAACTTGATTCCAGGTCTTGATCGTGCATTCCCCATTTGCACACCAGGCATGTCGGACTCTGCAAGCTTCGACGAAGTGTTGGAACTCTTGCATCTCGCCGGCCGTTCACTTCCGCATGCATTGCTGATGATGATTCCTGAGGCGTGGGAAAACAACGATCGCATGGACCCGAAGAAGCGCGCCTTCTATCAATTCCATTCTTCGATGATGGAACCATGGGATGGTCCGGCTGACGTCTGTTTCACTGACGGAACTCTCATCGGTGCAGTGCTCGACCGCAACGGACTTCGTCCTGGTCGTTACTGGATTACCAAGGACGATTTTGTTGTTCTTGCTTCCGAAGCTGGTGTCTTGAACATTGACCAGTCGCGCATCGTGCGTAAGGGTCGTTTGCAGCCAGGCCGCATGTTCCTCATCGACACCGCTCAGGGTCGTCTCATTGACGACGATGAAATCAAGATGCAGCTTGCATCGGAGCATCCATACGAAGAGTGGTTGACACAAGGTGTCACTCAACTTGATGAACTTCCTGCGCGTGAACACGTGGTGTTCAGTGCGGACAGTGTTGCCCGTCGTCAGCAGATGTTCGGATACACCGAAGAAGAACTGAAGATCATTCTTGCTCCCACTGCAAAGAACGCCATGGAGCCACTTGGTTCGATGGGAACCGACACGCCTATCGCAGTCTTGTCTTCTCGTTCGCGTTTGTTGTTTGACTACTTCCAGCAATTGTTCGCACAGGTCACCAACCCACCACTTGACGCGATTCGTGAAGAAGTGGTGACAGCAGTCGGTACCAGCATCGGACCAGAGGCCAACTTGTTGTCACCTGGCCCTGACAGTTGCCGTCAGCTTTCCCTACCGTTCCCCATTATCGACAACGATGATCTCGCAAAGATCATTCACATCAATGACGACGGTACTCAGCCTCAACTTGCAGCTGTCGTCATCAGTGGTCTGTATCGCGTTGCTGATGGCGGTGCTGGACTTCGCACTGCGCTCGACAAATTACGCGCAGATGTCAGTGCTGCAATCACAAATGGTGCTCGCATCATTGTGTTGTCCGACCGCAATTCAGACGAAGTCTTCGCACCGATTCCTTCCTTGTTGATGACAAGTGCAGTGCATCATCACCTCATCCGTGAGAAGACTCGCACGCAAGTGGGTCTCGTTGTGGAATGCGGAGATGCGCGAGAAGTGCATCACATGGCATTGCTCATCGGCTTTGGTGCAGGTGCGGTGAACCCATACCTCGCATTCGAGACCATCGAAGGCATGATCGCTGCTGACAACGACACCGGCATGTACGGCTTGGGTGGAATGGACCCACACAAGGCCGTGAAGAACTACATCAAGGCATCCGGCAAGGGTGTTTTGAAGGTCATGTCGAAGATGGGTGTTTCCACTGTTGCTTCGTACACGGGCGCGCAGATCTTTGAGGCGATTGGCTTGGCAACAGATCTCGTCGAAGAGTTCTTCACTGGAACAGTGTCACGCTTGGGTGGCATTGGTTTGGAAGAGATTGCTGCAGAAGTGGCAACACGTCATGCAACAGCACATCCATCGCGTCCAGAACTTCGCGCTCATCGCCGGCTTGAAGTGGGTGGCGAGTACCAGTGGCGTCGTGAAGGTGAACATCACCTTTTCAACCCAGACACTGTGTATCGCTTGCAGCACTCCACTCGTGCTGGTCGCTACGACATCTTTAAGCAGTACACCGCAGACGTTGATGATCAGTCAAAGCGTCTCGCAACATTGCGTGGTCTCTTTGAGTTGCGCACAGGTGTCCGTCCTGCAATTTCCATCGACGAAGTAGAACCAGTGTCAGAGATCGTCAAGCGATTCTCGACGGGTGCAATGAGCTACGGCTCCATCTCTGCAGAAGCACACGAAACTTTGGCAATCGCTATGAACCGCATGGGTGCAAAGAGCAACACCGGCGAAGGCGGCGAGGACCCAGAGCGTTTCACTCCAATGGCAAACGGCGACTCAAAGCGTTCTGCTATCAAGCAGGTTGCATCAGGTCGTTTCGGTGTCACCAGCGAGTACCTTGTGAACGCGGACGACATCCAGATCAAGATGGCTCAAGGCGCAAAGCCCGGTGAAGGTGGACAGCTTCCAGGACACAAGGTGTACCCATGGGTTGCAAAGACACGTCACTCCACTCCTGGAGTAGGTCTCATTAGTCCTCCTCCTCACCACGACATCTATTCAATTGAAGATCTCAAGCAGCTCATTCACGACTTGAAGAATGCAAACCCAGAAGCACGTGTTCACGTGAAGTTGGTTGCTGAAGTGGGTGTCGGCACAGTTGCTGCTGGTGTGAGCAAGGCAAAGGCGGACGTTGTCCTGATCTCTGGTCACGACGGTGGTACTGGTGCTTCACCTCTCACTTCGTTGAAGCACGCTGGTGCACCGTGGGAACTTGGTTTGGCAGAAGCACAGCAAACACTCATGCTGAATGGTCTTCGTGACCGCATCGTGGTGCAAGCTGACGGCCAGATGAAGACAGGCCGTGACGTTGTCATCGCTGCGTTGCTGGGTGCTGAAGAATTCGGTTTCGCTACCGCGCCTTTGGTGGTCAGCGGCTGCGTGATGATGCGTGTCTGTCACCTCGACACATGTCCTGTTGGTATCGCGACTCAGAATCCGACTCTTCGTGCTCGTTTCTCTGGCAAGCCAGAGTTCGTCGTGAACTTCTTTGAGTACATCGCTGAAGAAGTGCGTGAGCATCTCGCAGCTCTTGGCTTCCGTACTTTGCAAGAAGCAATCGGCCAGGTGGGCATGATTGATTCGAAGAAGGCAGTTGATCACTGGAAGGCGAAGGGGTTGGATATCGCGCCAATCCTTGAGGCTCCTCAGAACCCATATGGTCAAACACCATTTAGTTCTGTTGGTCAAGAACATGGTTTGGAAGATGCGCTCGACAACGAACTCATCGCTCAGTCGAAGGATGCAATTGCTGATGCTCGTCCTGTGAAGATCGTGATGCCAATCATCAACGTGAACCGCACCACGGGCACGATGCTTGGATACGAAGTTACAAAGGCATGGGGTGGTCAGGGTCTTCCAGACGGCACCATCGACATTCACTTCACCGGCGCTGCTGGTCAAAGCTTTGGTGCATTCGTACCTGCAGGAATTCAGATGCGTCTTGAAGGTGATGGCAACGACTTCGTTGGTAAGGGACTTTCTGGTGGTCGTCTGATTCTGCATCCTCATCGTGATGCATCATTCGCCGCCGAAGAGAACGTGATTGCCGGCAACGTCGTTGGCTACGGCGCAACGGGAGGAGAAATCTTCATCCGCGGTGTTGTGGGTGAACGCTTTGCTGTTCGTAACTCCGGAGCCACCTTGGTGGTGGAAGGCGTGGGCGACCACGGATGTGAATACATGACTGGTGGCCGCGTGGTGGTACTTGGTGCCACTGGTCGCAACTTTGCCGCTGGTATGTCCGGTGGTATCGCATACGTCTACGACCCAGATGGTGTGTTCGCATCAAATGTCAACTACGACATGGTTGAGTTGGAACCAGTTGCTGGTGAGGACGATGAATGGTTGCGCGCAACGATTGCTCGACATGGTGAATTCACAGGCTCTGCAGTTGCAGAACGTGTGTTGAACGCATGGACAGTCGAAGTCGCAAAGTTCAAGAAAGTCATGCCGCGTGACTACAAGAAGGTGCTCACGGTGATGGCAGCTGCGAAGGCAGAAGGCTTAGACGAAGCACAAACAGCAGATCGAGTAATGGAGGCATCACGTGGGTGAGACAACTGGTTTCCTGAAGTGGGGTCGTTCAGGCCCAACACGACGTCCCGTCGAGTTGCGTTTGAAGGACTGGAAAGAGGTCTACGAGCCTTTCGATTCATCGAAGCTCAATGAGCAGGCTGGACGCTGCATGGACTGCGGTATTCCGTTCTGCAACAACGGCTGTCCGCTGGGCAACCTCATTCCCGACTGGAACGACTTGGTGTATCGCGGTCATTGGCAAGAAGCCATTGAGCGTTTGCATGCAACAAACAACTTCCCTGAATTCACAGGTCGTCTGTGTCCAGCGCCATGTGAATCTGCATGTGTGCTTGGCGTGAACCAAGACCCAGTCTCGATCAAGCAGGTCGAAGTCGAAATCATTGATCACGCATGGAATGAAGGATGGGTTGTTCCACAAGTTCCATCCATCAAGACAGGCAAGCGCGTTGCCGTCATCGGTAGCGGTCCTGCCGGACTTGCAGTGGCGCAGCAGCTCACTCGTGCCGGACATGATGTTGTCGTGCTTGAGCGTGCTGACCGCATTGGCGGCCTTCTCCGCTACGGCATCCCCGAGTTCAAGATGGAAAAGGTGCATCTCGACCGTCGCCTCGAACAAATGCGTGCAGAAGGAACAGAGTTCCGCACCAACGCAGATGTCGGTGGAAGCATCGACATTGAAGTTCTTCGCGCCTCACATGACTCGATTGTTCTCGCATGTGGTGCAACGGAGCGTCGTGATCTGAACGTCCCTGGTCGCGAGTTGAAGGGCATCCATCAAGCGATGGAGTACCTGCCGATTGCAAACAAAGTGCAAGAGGGTGACGCAACGACGTACGACATCGATGCCAAGGGTAAGAACGTGGTCATCATCGGCGGTGGCGACACTGGCGCTGACTGCCTCGGTACTGCCTTGCGTCAAGGTGCAAAGCAAGTCATCCAGTTGGAAATCATGCCTCGCCCTTCAGACACGCGCACTACTGGTAACCCATGGCCGCAGTTCGCATTCGTCTACAAAGTCACGTCGGCACATGAAGAGGGCGGCGAGCGCATGTACAGCGTGAACACCGAGCGCTTCATTGACGACGGCAACGGCAATGTTCGTGCACTTCTTCTTCATGAAGTTGAGATGGTGAACGGCAAGTTCGAGAAGAAGGAAGGCTCGGATCTTGAGATTCCGGCTGACCTTGTGTTCTTGGCGATGGGATTTACCGGACCTGAAAAAGGTTCATGGTTGGAGCAATTGGGTGTTGCTTTCGATGAGCGCGGAAACGTCGCTCGTAACGAGCACTACGAATCAAATGTTCCTGGCGTTTTTGTTGCGGGTGACATGGGTCGCGGACAGAGCCTGATCGTGTGGGCAATCGCAGAAGGTCGCGCATGTGCGGCTGGTGTTGATCGTTCATTGATGGGCGAAACGTCACTTCCTGCTCCGATTCCACCAACGGCACGCCCGCTGGTCTAAAGACATTGAGCCAACGCGCCACCATTCAGGTGGCGCCAGGCTCTACTGTTGTTTCGTGTTTACAAGCCCCTCGCAGAAGTCAATTGGCCGTATGGTCGCCGTTGTCGCATGCGTCGTGGGAGCCAGCGTCTTTGGTGCAGCGTGTGGCGGAGACACCCTTGGTGTTGCCACAACGGTCGTCAATGTCACGCCCACAAACTTCGCGACGATTCCTCCAGTAGCCAGCACTGCACCAGGTACCACCACAACGTTGCCGGCTGGTGCGGTGGGTTCAGAAACCACCTACACAGTGCAATTGGGTGACTCACCTATTTCTGTTGCATCGAAGTACAACATCTCTGTCACCACGTTGCTTGCTTATAACGCCTGGGTTGACCCCAAGCAATTCCCATACCCCGGAACCATCATCAAGATTCCGGCAAGCGCTGTCGTGAACCCCACGCAGAACACCACTTCAGCAGGTGGAACAGCAGCTCCTGGCGTGAAGGTAAAAGCTGGGTGTGAAAACCACACAGCAGGCACGTACTCCATTCAGTCGGGCGACTCGTTGTGGCTGATTCAGAACAAGTTCAAATCTTGTTTCACCATCGGTGCATTGTTGAGCGCAAACAACTGGCCAGACGTTCAGTCGGTGGTGTTGTTGCAGGGGCAATCCATCAACATTCCCGCAGCTGGGTAAGTCTTAGTGCGCTGTGTTGCGCTTGCGACGGGCGTGACGCTCCACCGCATGATCCACTAACTCGTCGATGAGTTGTGAATAGGGGAGACCCGTTGCTGCCCACATCTTGGGATACATAGAGATCGGTGTAAACCCTGGAATCGTATTGATCTCATTGCAGAGGAAACCGCGACCATTCTCTTCGTAGAAAAAGTCAACACGTGCCATGCCTTCACAGCGCAATGTCTCATACGCGCGAATTGCAAGCGACCGCAATTCGGCACTTTCATCTTCGGAGAGCGGTGCAGGAATCATCAACGTTGCTGAGTCGGTGACGTACTTGTCTTCGTAGTCGTAGAACTCTTTGCCAGGCTTAATTTCGCCAACAACTGATGCACGAGGGGACCGGTTGCCAATAACGGCTACTTCTAACTCGCGAGCAGTCACGGATTCTTCGAAAACGATCCATTGGTCGTATGTGGCGGCCAAACGGACAGCTGATTGCAGTTCTGCTGCATCGTGCGCCTTTGTGACTCCTACGGATGAGCCCATGTTTGCGGGCTTCACGAAAATAGGAAATCCGAGGTCGCTCGCAACTGCGTCAAGTGAGGCAGGCGAGATTTTGTCTTCGCGGAGAACGGCGTATCGCACCTGTGGAATTCCTGCATGCGAGAACAGGTCTTTCGCCATGCTTTTGTCCATTGCCACAGCGCTTGCTAGAACGCCACTGCCGACATACGGAAGATCAAGAAGTTCGAGAAGTCCTTGCATCGTGCCGTCTTCACCCATCGGGCCATGAAGTAGTGGCATCACGACAGTGGGACCATGTGATGCCAAAGCGGTTATAGCGCTTGATGATGTGCTGTCGCCTGAGGCTGTCAGGCGCTCGGGAATTTCAGCGGGGTTAGCGCCGCCTTCGGTCAATTGGGGAAACTGCGGTGCAGACCACGAACCATCACGGGAGATTGCGATAGCAACGGTGCGATACTTCGCTGGGTCTGCTGCGCGTAAGACATGAGCTGCAGTGACGCAGCTGACATCGTGTTCTGCTGATTGGCCCCCATAAATCACAACAAGAGTGGTTCGTTGCGGGGCGGTGTCCATCGATAAGACGGTACTCGCCACTAGGGTCGAATCATGCGCATCAAAGCCTCTCAAGTGGCGCTCATCACGGGCGGAACCCTTGTTGGTCAAGACATTGAAGCATCGGTCTTCTCTTTTGATACCCGAGCCATCAAACCTGGCCAGGCATTTGTAGCCATCGTTGCGGAAAGGGATGGCAACGATTTCGTCGAAGTTGCAGCATCAAAAGGTGCTGCGTTCGCCATTGTGTCTCGCGGTCGATCCATTGCTGCATTGCCATGTGTAGAGGTCGATGATGCAGCGTCGGCGCTGGCAAAGATTGGTCACACAATGCGGGATCAACTCTCCACCAACGTTGCAGATCGCGTGGTCGGTATTACTGGTTCGGCCGGAAAGACCAGTGCAAAGAACTTGGTCCGCGCAGTTCTTCAGGCTGGGTTCAGTCCCGTGCATGCCGCCGATGCATCGCTCAACAATGACATTGGTGTGCCCGTCACCATCATGAATGCGCCAGATGATGCCGCAGCCTTAGTCATTGAGATGGGAATGCGTGGCTTTCACGAAATCGATCGGCTGTGCGACATTGCTCAGCCCATCATCGGACTCGTCACAAATGTCGGTGATGCCCATGGCGAACGCCTTGGTGGTGCCGATGGCATCGCAAAGGCAAAGGGTGAACTCATTGCCTCGTTACCTGCTCATGGCACAGCAGTTCTGAACGCTGACGACGCACGAGTCCTGAACATGAAGACCCTTACTTCAGCGCGAATCATCACGTTTGGCAAAAGTGCAGATGCAGATGTTCGATACGAGGTGACGGACACCGACATTGATGGTCGTTGCACCGCGGAGTTCACATTTGAAGGCGCAACTGCGATTGCAACTCCGATGTTGCCTGGCGAACATATGGTGTCGAACTCCGCTGCGGCAATCGCCGTAGGAATTGCATGCGGTATGACACTGGCCGTTGCGGCACAGGGGATTGGCAGAGAAGCATTAGAGACCGGCCGTATGTGCTGGCTGGAAGCACTCAATGGACTTCGCATTCTCGATGATTCCTACAATGCAAATGAACACTCGATGTTCGCCGCGCTTCAGGTGATTGCAGACTTGCAAGTGCGCACGAAGTTCGCCGTGCTGGGACAGATGGCAGAAGTCGCTGATTCTGTGGGAGCACATCGACGCGTTGCAGACTTTGCGTCTCAGAACAACATCAAGTTGATTGGACTGGAGACAGATTTGTATGGAGTTCCTGCAATGTCCGTCGAAGAGTCCCTGAAAGAACTCGCGTTTCATCATCCGCATGTTGTGTTGGTGAAGGGTTCGCGATTAGCTCGCACCGAGCGTGTCGTACACGAACTGTTGTAACTAATTCTTTGGTGCAGCAGTCGGATGCGTGACATCAATTTTTTCGATGTTGCACCACCATGCCAAGAAGAAGGCCCATGCCGCGCCGAGGTACAACACCGGGCGCGCACCAACGGCGTCCATGAGTGGACCGAAGATGACGTTGCCAATGGGAATTGTTCCACCAAAGGCCATAAACCACAGCGACATCACGCGGGCACGAATCTCAATTTCAAGTCGGCTCTGTAAGACGGTCATCAACGATGTTGTCGTGCCGAAGTAAGCGATTCCAAGGAAGAACGCAGTGATGAATGCGAGTGGTAACCCTCGAACAGATGCAAAGGCAGTCATAGCGATTCCGAAAGCCATAAATCCACGACGTGTGAGTGTGCGCTTATCGGTTGCTGCAAAGACGGTTCCGATTGCAAGTGCACCGAGAAGTGCTCCGGTTCCCCAGGTGGCGTACAACCATTTATAGGTGACGGTCTTTGGCTTGATATCAAAGGCAAGGTCGGCAACAGCAGGGAAGAGGCCGACGTACGCGAGGCTGAGCAATGAGAACGAACTCATTGTCATCAGGATGCGCCCCACTGATTTTCGTTGACGTGCAACACGGAAGCCGCCGGTGAATGCCTTCCAGCCTTCTTCTCGCTTCGAGTTGTTTGCTGGCAGCTTGATACGCAAGACAGCCCACGTAACGAAGAGATAGGTGGCTGCATTGAAAATGAATACTTGACCAGTGGTGACGCCCCAGCTCACCATGATGGCAACGAGAATTGGTCCCGTCACACGAGAACCATTGACGGATGCAGAGTTCAGACTGATGGAGCCTCCGAGATCTTCGGGGCGCACAAGGCTGGGCAGCACCGCGGAGAACGCTGGCGCATTAAATGAGTTACCAATGCCCACTGTCAATTGAGCAAGGAAGAGAGTCCAAATCGGTGAATGCGCAATCGCGAAGACACCTAACGCGACAGAACCTGTCATCTGGATGATCTGAGAGAAGATCAACCACTTACGACGATCAAACCTGTCCGCCATGACACCTGCGGGGACAGACAGAAGGAGAAGTGGTCCAAGTTGAGCGAAGACAAAGATGCCGACAGCCGATGCGCTTTTCGTTCTGTCATAGACATAAGCCGGAAGCAAAACGTTTTGCATCCATGTGCCGATGCTCGACAAAAAGTTGGACGTCCACATGATGCGGAAGTCGGGATAAGAGAACGCAGCGCGAGCAGTGCCAGGTCTTGGCGTTTTCTTGCCTGAAGTGTTCGCGGATGTATCTGACATAGGGGGCGTCGTGAACCTAGTGCCCGGCGTCGAAGCGAACAGGGAGTGACGCTGGTCCGAAGATTCCTACGCCAGTTGGTTTGTATTCCACTGGTCCATTGAGAGACAGGTTTGGCATTCTTTGCGAGAGAATCACAAATGCTTCCTGAAGTTCCGCACGAGCGAGAGATGCACCCAGGCAGTAGTGAATACCAGCGCCAAAAGAAAGATGCGGTTGCCCGACTGGCTCGCGAGTGATGTCGAATACGTCAGGAGTGGGGAAGACAGCAGAGTCGAAGTTGCCTGTCCCCATCGATGTGCTCATGAAGGTGCCCTTCGGGAACAAGACGCCGTTGTATTCGATGTCTTCGGAAGCGAATCGAATTGTTCCGCCGACGGCGCCATGAAAACGCATGACTTCTTCAACGGCACGTGGTGCAAGAGAAGGATCCTTCGCCAGCAGTTCCCATTGCTCGGGGTGCTCCGCGAAAATGGCAAGGGCAAGACCAAGTTGATTACGAGTGGTGTCAGTGCCGCCGACAATGACCGCTTCCACCATCATCTCTAATTCATCGGTGGTCAATTTGTCCCCGGCTTCTTCTGACTTGATGAGGTCAGTGAGCAAGTCGTCAAGCGGAACATTGCGACGCTGTTCAATCAGGCCACGCGTGTACTCGTTGATCTCATCTTGTGCCGCAATGATGGTGGGCATAATTTCAATCAAGTTGTCGCTGAAGATGCGCAAGATGTCAGTTGCCAGTCGGCTGAAGAGTTGCCAATCTTCTTTTGGTGCTCCGAGAAGTTCACAGATGATGGGAATGGGATAGGGCTCGCAGATGTCGGCAACAATTTCTGCTTCGCCCTTCGATGCGATGGGGTCAAACAGATCGTTGATGACATCGCGCATGAACGGGCGCAATCTGTCGGCACTTCTCGGGGAAAATGCCGGTGCGACGAGACGACGAAGTCGAACGTGCACTTCACCTTCGGCGTTCAAGATAGAAACGCGGCGACGTCGTCCGAAGTCTTCATCGCGGATTCCTTGCATCTGAGCAACAAGTCCCGTGGCGGAGTGCCACCGCTTGTCGCGCAAGATGCCCATCACGGCTTCATAAGTAAGGACAGAGAACCCGAGGTCGTTGCGAGCAATCCAGCTCTCCTTGGCAGCAGCCCGTAGCTGTGCTTGTCGCTCAGACCTGTTGTGGCCCATGAGGAAGTCGAGCTTGGGAATCTGGAGGCTGTCAGCGGGAGTTGGCACTCTTCAAACTTATGCCTCGGGGGATTTCTGGGAGGTACTGAGGGGTAAATGGCGCTCAAATGAACCTCAGAAGAAAAATTTGGAGAGATTTCCGTAGGGGGCACCCTCAGAGTTCATGGGTGTTAGCCTTTCCTCCGTTTCAAAAGGAGGTGGGATGGACGTCGGGGATCCCGTTGTAAAGCTCGATAATGTTCGCAAGCAGTACGGATCGTTCGTAGCCGTCCATCAAGCCGACTTCGCTATAGGTCGTGGTGAATTCTTCGCCATGTTGGGACCTTCAGGATGCGGTAAGACCACCACACTCAAAATGATCGCTGGGTTTGAACAACCCACCGCAGGTCATGTCTTTCTCGAGGGAGAAGACGTTTCTCAAGTCCCTCCCCACAAGCGCAATGTCAACACTGTGTTCCAGCAGTATGCGCTTTTCCCTCACATGTCGGTCTTTGACAATGTTGCCTTTGGCCCTCGCAGCAAGAAGATCAATGAAGCCGAAGTCAAGAAGCGTGTCAACGAGATGCTCGATGTGGTTCGCCTCGGAGAATTCGCTCAGCGTCGTCCTGCACAGCTCTCCGGTGGTCAGCAGCAGCGTGTGGCTCTCGCCCGCGCGCTGGTGAACTATCCGTCAGCCCTTTTGCTTGACGAGCCACTCGCAGCGCTTGACCTCAAGCTTCGTGAAGCGATGCAGATTGAGCTCAAGCGCATTCAGCGTGAAGTTGGCATCACTTTCGTTTTCGTGACCCACGACCAAGGCGAAGCCCTCACGATGAGCGACCGTATCGCGGTCATGAGCGAAGGCCGTGTTGAGCAAGTAGGTGCTCCGGTCGACATCTACGCACGTCCAGAGACCTTGTTCGTGGCCGGTTTCATCGGCTCGGCGAATCTTTTGCCTGGCACTGTGATCACTTCAGATGGTGCGGGCACTCGTGTTCAGCTTCTTGATGGCACACAAGTTGTCGTTGCTGCGGGCAATAGTGCTCCAACAGCGCAGCTGTCCCAAGGTCATCAAGTCACGGTGATGCTTCGTCCAGAACAAGTAGTGCTTGATGGTGAAGGTTCGATGAAGGTCTTCATCACCGACACCGTTTTCCAAGGTTCTTCGGTTCGCGTGGTCGGTCGAACCGCCAATGACACCGAAGTATCTGCTCTGGTTCCTGCAGGTTCCAACCACAAAGCACCGTCAGCAGGCGAAACAGTGTCCATGCAGTGGCATGCCTCTGCACCGTATTTGTTGGAAGGATGGCCAGAAACTGCTGGTTCCACCACCACCAACGTCGATTCCATCGAGGCCACGCTGTAGTAATCGCTGCAGCAGCCCAAACCCCTCTCACCAGTAACTACACAAGGAGACACATCATGGGAGCACAAAACAACATGCCCGCTTGGCGCGGACCGAAATATTCGCGTCGCGATTTCCTCGTACGTTCAGGCCTTGTCGGAGCAGGTGCATTGTCGCTTCCTGCGTTGCTGGCTGCTTGCGGTGGTGGCTCTTCCACGCCTGCAGATACCAAGTCACTGTTCTTTGAGAACTGGACCGGATACATGGACGAAGAGACGGTGGGTCTCTTTGCCAAGGAAACTGGAATCGATTTCAAGTACACCGAAGCGTTCAATGACAACAACGAATACTTCGCAAAGATTCAGCCTGCGCTTGCCAAGGGCGACAAGATCGCACCCGACATGCTCGCTCCTACGTTCTGGATGGCAGCTCGTTTGATTCAGCTTGGTTGGGTGCAAAAGCTCGACAAGGCAAACATTCCAAACTTCGCCAATTTGCGTGATGACCTCAAGGATCCTTCATGGGACAAGGGCAATGTGTACAGCCTTCCGTATCAAACCGGTATCGCTGGTATTGCGTATAACAAGAAGGTCACAGGTCGTGAACTGAACTCGGTCGAAGATCTCTTTGACACAGCGTTCAAGGGAAAGATTGGTGTCCTCACCGAAATGCGCGACACCATCGGTCTCATCATGATGGCTGAAGGCAAGGACATCTCGAAGGTCTCCACTTTCAATGAAGCAGCGAATGCTTTTGATCGTTTGGAAAAGGCAAAGAACGACGGACAGATTCGTTCCTTCACCGGTAATGACTACGTCGACGACCTCGCTGCTGGCAACTTTGCTGCATGTGTCGGTTGGTCGGGAGACGTCTTGCAACTGAGCAAGGACAACCCAGACATCAAGTTCATCGTTCCCGAAGAGGGCGGCACTAGCTGGTACGACACGATGGTGTGGATGAAGGGTTCCGAGAACGGTGACTCTGTCTCCAAGTGGATGAACTACTTATACGACCCAGTGAACGCTGCTCGTTTGACATCATTCGTTCAGTACATGTCGCCAGTCAAGGGTGTTCGTGAAGAACTCGTGAAGATGGGCGGCGAAAGCGCTGCACTTGCAGAAAACCCATTGATGTTCCCCGATGACGCAACGATTAAGAAGTTGCAGACCTGGGGTGGTTTGTCCGAGACAGAAGAAGCAAAGTTCGATGAGCGCTTTGCATCTATTGCTGGCGCTTAGCGTTCAC
>JBEDFA010000110.1:0-4350 GCA_041175365.1 Actinomycetota bacterium
AAGGGCGTGATGTACGACTCTGGTGGCATCTCCTTGAAGCCAAGCGACCCCAGCCATGCATCTATGAAGATGGACATGAGCGGTGCTGCTGCAGTGCTTGCCACCATGGGCGCTCTCAGCGCATTGAAAGTGAAGACCCGCGTGACGGCGTTCTTGATGTGCACCGACAACATGCCAAGTGGAAGTGCACTCAAGTTGGGTGATGTTCTCACGATGCGTAACGGCAAGACAGTTGAGATTCATAACACCGATGCTGAAGGTCGACTTATCTTGGCTGATGGTCTGTCATTAGGCAGCGAACTCAAGCCAGATGCGATGCTCGATATTGCAACATTGACGGGTGCCTGCATGGGTGCTCTCGGCAAGCACATGGCTGGCGTGTTGGGCAACAACGACGGCGTGCTTGATCAGATTCGTGCTTCGAGTGCTCGTACTGATGAGTTGGTGTGGGAACTTCCAATGCATCGTCCATACCGCAGCCTCCTTGATTCGAATGTTGCAGACATGCGCAACATTGGCGGACCACTTGCCGGTGCGACGACTGCATCACTCTTCCTCAGTGAGTTTGTTGGCTCCACGCCATGGGTACATATCGACATGGCTGGCCCAATGGAATCAGACGGTGACAACGGTTGGTTGAACCGCGGTGCAACTGCCTATGGCACACGCCTCATGATTGACTTCTGCGCCAACTTCACAAAGCCTGGTCGCAAGAACAAGTAACTAGTTCTGCAGAGGAATCAGTTTCTCTGCAGCTTCAGCAAGGTGATCGTTCCATTCGTTGACCGACTTCGGTTCAACAGAAGGAATCACCACAAACTTTGAAGCGCCGACAGCAACGAATTTTTCGATGCTTGCTGCAAGAGATTCCCAACTGTTCGGTACGAGAGTGGTGATGTCTTCGACATCGGGACGACGTTGCTTCAAGCCTGCAAGAAGTGCAGCGGGCGGTTCACCGATGGTGTACGGAATAAGTACGCCGAAGTGTTCAGGGTCAATCTCGCGGTTGTGTTCAGCAGCAACTTCGTTCACTGTCTTCCAGCGAGGAGCAACATCTTCTGGCGTGACGAATGAAGGCAGCCATCCGTCAGCGAGACGACCGACGCGCTTGAGTTCGCTTTCAGCTAAACCTCCCAACCACACTTCGGGTGGAGTTTGAACAGGCTTTGGTTCCACGCGCAAGTTGTCGTAGTTGTAGAAGTCGCCGTGAAAAGTAACGGTTTCGTCGGACCAACATGAACGGAGAACGGTCAGTGCTTCATTAAACATCTTGGCGCGTTGTGTTCGCTCAACTCCGAACGCTTGTTGTTCATGTGGGTCGGCAACGCCTAAACCAAAGGCGGGGAGAAGACGACCGTTTGACATGCGATCAAGAGTGGCGAGTTCTTTTGCTAAAACGATGGGATTACGTCCAGGCAGAACCATCACACTCATGCCGATTTTCAATTTCTTGGTGCGTGCAGCGGCCATCGACATAGCAACCAATGGGTCCGGTGCGTCACCACCAATGCGCTCGCTCAACCACAAGCTGTCGAATCGCAGATGTTCCAATGTGTCAACAACTTCCAAAAAGCTGGCGTCGTTGAGTTTTGTCCGCACCCCAAGGCCGAATCCCACACGTACTTTCACCATCCCATGCTGGCACACACCCACGGGCGCAATAGCCTCGGTGCATGGCTGAAACTCAGGTACTTGACCCATTTGCTCAATTCCGTCTTGATGGCAAGGTCGCCATCGTCACCGGTGCGTCCTCGGGGTTGGGGGCACGTTTTGCCAAGGTGTTGCACGCAGCTGGCGCCACTGTTGTGATCACCGCACGCCGCTTGGACCGTCTTGAGGCTCTTTCGGCTTCGTTACCCGGATCACTTGCAGTGCAATGCGACGTTGCCGTAGCGCAAGACCGAGAAGCAATGGTGCAAAAAGTCGTTGACACATTCGGCACTGTGGACATCTTGGTGAACAACGCAGGTATCGGCATCGTGAAGGGCATTGAGCATGAAACAATTGAAGACTTCGAAGATGTTCTGCAGGTCAACACCACTGCTGTATGGCATCTTGCCAAGTTGTGTGGCGAGTACATGGTGAAGCAGAAGTCAGGTGTTGTCATCAACGTGGCAAGCATCCTTGGTCTCATCGGTTCCACGCCCATCAAGCAAGTGAACTATGTAGCCAGTAAGCACGCAGTGATCGGCATCACGAAGGAACTGGCATTGCAGTGGGCTCGCAAGGGCGTTCGCGTCAACAGTCTGTGCCCTGGCTGGTTCCTCACCGAGATGACCGCGGGCATGGAATCTGATGCAGGGTCGCAGGCGCTTATCAAGGCGAACTCGCCGATTCCGCGTATGGGTGAAGAACATGAACTTGATGGAGCACTTCTCTTCTTGGCAAGCAGCGCATCATCATTCATGACAGGTCAGTCCCTCGCTATTGATGGTGGCTGGACCACTCGATGACCGAACAACCTGGCGCGATGAGCGCACGCGAGGCAATCACAGCGCCTGGCGTGCGTCCTCTCCTTATTTCCAGTGTGGTGCTCACCATCGGAGTGATGCTGCAAGCTGCAGCTTTGGGCAAGCATGTGTATGACATCACCGGATCCGAAATGTCCATCGGTCTGTTGGGACTTGCTGAGTTCCTTCCTGCTGCGGCGCTCGTTCTTCTGACCGGGACTGTGGCGGATCGTTTAAACCGCAAGAAGATTTCCTTAGTCGCACAATTCGGCGAATTCATTTGCTCCATCCTGTTGATGGTGTACGCATTGAATGTTGCTGAACCCGATGGCACGGGTTCTGCAATGCCCATTTTTGTTATTGCATTTCTCTTCGGGGCATCTCGCGCTTTCCTTGCGCCAGCGTTGCGTCCGATCGCCGCAATGATTGCTCCAGAGGGTGGATTGCCTCGCGTTATTGCGTTCTACGGCGCAACATGGACGGGTGCGGCCATTATTGGCCCTGCAATCAGTGGCTTTTTGTATGCAATAGACCCAGCATTGGCGTATGGCGTTGCAGCGATTTTGATCTTGTGCGGAATGGCAAGCCTGTCGCTCGTGAAGTTGCCCGCAGTTGTTGAACCAGTGGAAAAGCAGCCGCGACCAACACTGCGCGATGCAGTGGAGGGACTTGTCTTCATTCGTCGAACACCAGTTTTATTAGCTGCAATTTCACTCGACCTCTTTGCTGTTTTGTTCGGCGGGGCGGTGGCCTTGTTGCCTGTTATTGCTGAAGAGCAATTGAAGGTGGGAGACGTTGCATACGGGTGGCTCCGTGCAGCGGGTGGTCTTGGCGCGGCTGTGATGGCTGTGTTCTTGGCATTCCGTCCGGTGCGTCGCCATGTTGGGCGGAAATTGTTGTGGGTTGTTGCAATCTTCGGCGTTGCCACCATCGTTCTTGGCACTACGCATACGTACTGGATTGCATTCGCTGCAATGGTGATCGCATTTGCAGCCGACATGGTGAGCGTGTTCATCCGTAGCTCGCTTGTTCCACTTGTTACTCCTGACGACAAACGGGGACGAGTCTCTGCAGTGGAGAATGTTTTCATTGGTGCATCAAATGAATTGGGCGCCTTTGAATCGGGAGCAGTCTCCAGCCTTGTCGGCACACCTGCGACCATTGTGGGTGGAGGTATTGCAACGATTGCAATCGCCGGAGTGTGGTGGGTTGCATTCCCTTCTCTTCGCAACGTTGATCGTTTCGAAGATTTAGAAGACCGTGCCGAGTAATCTCGCTACATGGCAGAGATTCTGAGCAAAGTTGAAGAGAAGGTCGGGAAACTGACCAAGCGAGGCATTGTCTCGGAATTCAAAGAGTTCGTGAACCGCGGAAACGTGGTGGATGTTGCCGTTGCATTCGTCATGGGTGCTGCATTCAAGACTGTTGTCGACTCGTTTGCCGGCAGTGCAACGAGCCCTGGAATTTTGGGCAGCCTCATTGGCGCCATCTTTGGCGGTCAGCAGCCGGACTTCTCAAAGAAGGTCGTCACGCTTCACGGCAGCGATATTCCTCTCGGAGCATTTGCGACGGCATCCATGAACTTCTTCTTCGTTGCACTCGTTCTCTTCGGAGTCGTGAAGGTGTACAACCGCTTTCGCGATAAGACCGCAGATGAAACCCCTGATGCACCTAGCACTAATGATCTCCTCGCCGAGATTCGTGATGAGTTGCGTGCTGCTCGTGGTGCGAGCGACAAATAGTCAAATAGGTATGGGGCTGCCCCAAGAAGCGGTTGCTCAGCCAATAGCCTGAAGGGTTCATGTTCTCCCTTCGCCTGCGCCCATTTCTTGGCATTTTTGCCATTGGTGGCTTGCTGTCGGCGTGTTCCGTCACTGGCGGAGCCAATGGGCAAATGATC